>JBCDID010000077.1:0-11507 GCA_038749355.1 Pseudomonadota bacterium
ATCGACCGCATGAGGCGTCCTCCACCAGCCACTGGCACAACTCCTCGAAGGAGATGCCGAGATGCCCCGCCTGTTCCGGCGCCAGCGAGGTCGGCGTCATGCCGGGCTGCGTGTTCGTCTCGAGCAGCACCAGCCCATCCGCGCCCCGGCTCTCATCCCAGCGGAAGTCTGTGCGGCTAAGCCCCCGGCAGCCCAGGGCCCGGTGCGCCGTCAGGGCGTATTCCGTGCAGATCGCCTCGATGGCCGGCGGAATATCGGCGGGCACTTCGTGGCGCGACCCGCCAGCCGCGTATTTCGCATGGTAGTCGTACCAGCCCTGCGTCGCGATGATGTCCGTGACGGCCAATGCCCGGTCGCCCATGACCGCCACCGTCAACTCGCGCCCAGGAATGAATTGCTCCACCATCATCACGTCGGGCGCATCGGGGGACAGTTGCGCGGGCCCGTTCGCGCCTTCGCCAACGATGTAGATCCCGACGGACGAGCCCTCGTTATAGGGCTTCACCACATAGGGCGGCTCCATGGGATGCCCGCGCTGCACCTCTTCGGCAGGAACCAGACGCCCCTCCGCCACCGGCAGACCGTGTGCGGCATAGACCGCCTTGGTGCGTTCCTTGTCCATGGCCAGCGAGGACGCCAGCACGCCCGAATGCGTATAGGGCAGACCAAGCCACTCTAGGATGCCCTGTACACAGCCATCCTCACCCCACCGCCCATGCAATGCGTTGAAAACCACGTCCGGGGCACGCGCGCCAAGTCGCTGGGCCACATCGGGCCCTGCATCCAGTTCTTCGACGTCATACCCCGCGCGCCGCAATGCCCCTGCGCACTCGGCCCCCGACACGAGCGAAACCTCACGCTCGGCGGACGGGCCGCCCTTCAGCACCACGACGCGGTTGATTGTCCTGCTCGACATCCCGCGCTCTCAACTCAATCCGACCGCCGGTTGATCCGACTGATTCGGTCCCGCAAACAGAAATCGCTACGGTCTGTCAACCATAACGCCGATCCGCTGGATTTCCCAGACCAAATCATGGCCGGAATGCGCTTTTACACGGGCGCGGACCTCCTCGCCGAGGCCCTCGAGGTCGGCAGCCGTCGCGCCGCCCGTGTTGATCAGGAAGTTCGAGTGCTTGGGCGACATCTGCGCGCCGCCACGGGTCAGGCCCCGGCACCCCGCTTCATCGATCAGTTTCCACGCTTTCAGATCCATCGGATCATCCGCTGCCCCCGTCGAGGAGTACCCTGCCGGATTGCGGAACGTCGACCCGCAGGAGCGGTCCTTGGTGGGCTGGGAGACTTCGCGTTTTGCAATGTTGTCGGCCATCAACGCCTCGGAGGCTGCCGGATCGCCCGCACGCCCTCGCAAAATGGCACTGGTGATGACCATGTCGTCCGGGATATCCGACGCCCGGTAGCCGAAATCGATGCCGGTCAGTTCGTGCGGGTTGCCCTGCCGGTCAACCGCCATGACGCTCTCGATCACGTCAGCGGTGTACGACCCGTAACAGCCCGCATTCATCTTAACCGCGCCGCCGATAGCACCGGGGATGGTGCGCAGGAATTCGAGGCCCGCGATGCTCGCCGCCGCTGCCTTCTTGGCGACCATGGAATCCAGCACTGCCGCGCCAGCGCGAACCCTGTGACCGTCGAGGATCTCAACCCCCATGAAGGCGCGCCCAAGCTTGATCGCGACCCCCGGCAGCCCGCCGTCCCGGATGATCATGTTGGAGCATACGCCGAGCGGAGTGATCGGGATTTCGGCTGGCAGGGCCGCCAGGAATACGGCCAAGTCGTCCTGATCCGCAGGCTGGCAGAACCACTCCGCCGGACCGCCCACGCGCAGCCATGTCAGCGGGGCCAGTTCACGGCCAGTTTCCAGACGGCCCCGGGGCACAGGAACAGTCATTGCTCTATGCCCCAAGCGAAGCTCGGCGCGCCCGAGCCCGGGAGGGCCTGCGCAACGCCAGTTCCAACTCCGCAGCTCGAGGCAGATACGCCGTTCGAACTGGAAACCCCATCGAAAAGCGCCCTCCCGGGGGGAGGGTCGGGCGCGCCCGCGTCGCGGGCAGTGATAATCGCGACCAGAGCGCCACCGGTTCAGGCAGTCTCAAGCTTTGCGGGCAGAGCATTGGTCCACCCCGAAATTGTGCCTGCACCAAGGCACACCACGAGATCGCCGGGTTGGGCATGGGCACGCACGAACTGGGCGAGGCTCTCCTCGCCCGTGATCGCGTGGGCCGAGCGGTGCCCATGGGCCCGCAATCCGCCGACCAGAGCATCGCGCGAGACGCCTTCGATCGGCGCCTCGCCTGCCGCAAACACGTCCGTGATCGCCACCACATCCGCATCGTTGAAGCAGGCGCAGAAATCGCCAAACAGATCGTGCAGCCGGGTGAACCTGTGCGGCTGGTGCACTGCGATCACATTGCCTTCAGTAGCCGACCGGGCAGCCTTCAGGACGGCCTCGATCTCCACCGGGTGATGCCCGTAATCGTCGATTATGGTCGCGCCGTTCCACTCACCGACCTTCGTGAAGCGCCGTTTGACCCCGTTGAACCCGTCGAGGCCCTTGCGGATCTGGTCGAACTCGATGTTCAACTCCAACGCCGCCCCAATGGCAGCCAACGCATTCAGGACACTGTGCTCGCCCGGCATCGGCAGGCTGAGCCCCCCATGGGTTGTCCCATCCCGCAGCACTACGTCGAAGCGCATCGCGCCGTCCGCATAGCCCACATTCTCGGCCCGGATATCCGCCTGCCGCGACAGCCCGTAGGTCACGACGCGCCGGTCCGTCACCCGCCCGATCAGCGTCTGCACGCCGGGATGGTCGATGCACGCGATCAACGCGCCGTAAAATGGGATGTTGGAGGCGAAGGCCTCGAACCCGTCAAAGAGCGCATCCACCGTGCCGTAGTGGTCCATGTGCTCCGGGTCGATATTGGTCACGATGCCGATCGTGGCGGGCAGCTTGACGAAAGTCCCGTCGCTCTCGTCCGCCTCGACGACCATCCAGCGCCCTGTGCCCATGCGCGCGTTGGAGCCGTAGGCCTGGATGATCCCGCCATTGATCACCGTCGGGTCCTGATCTCCGGCATCCAGAAGGGTCGCAACCAGCGAGGTCGTCGTGGTCTTCCCGTGTGTTCCAGCGACGGCCACGTTCCAGCGCAGGCGCATGAGCTCGGCCAGCATTTCGGCCCGACGCACAACGGGTAGGGCCTGGGCACGGGCGGCGTCGAGCTCCGGATTGCCCGGCTTGATGGCGGTCGAGATCACCACGACCTGCGCCTCGCCCAGGTTCTCGGCGGCCTGCCCGATATGCACTGTCGCCCCCAGCCCGCGCAGGCGCTCCACGATCGGGCTCTCCTTCGCATCCGATCCCTGAACCCGGTAACCGAGGTTCAGCATGACCTCCGCAATCCCGGACATGCCAATCCCGCCGATGCCAATGAAATGGATGGCACCGATGTCGAGCGGCAAGGCAGTGGGCGGGTTCATCAGGCTCCTCCTGTCAGGGTCCCGCCGGGTATCAGTCCGGTCAGTCGAGTCAAGGGTGCATCACGCGTGCAAGCACGCTTTGGATGACACCCTACGCGACGCTGGTGGCGAGGCTGCGCGTAGGGTGCATCCTTCGGCGAGCTTGTCTCGCCGTTGATGCACCGAAGCCCTAAGGGCCAAAGAGTCATTGATCCTTCGCCGCGATCGCCTCCACCAAGTCCGCGAGCTGATCGGCCGCGTCCGGGATCCCAAGCGCCAACGCCGCTTCGGCCATCTGCTTGGCAAGGTCATCATCCGTAAGAATGCTCTCGGCAGACGATCGCAAGGTCTCGGAATCGAACTCGTCTTCTGCCAGCACTACCGCACCACCAGCCTCTGCCAGCCCGCGGGCATTGGCTGCCTGCTCACCGCGCTTGGCGATAGCCAGGGGTACAAGGATCGAGGGTCGGCCAATCGCTGCGATGTCCGCCACCGAGGAAGCGCCTGAACGCGAGATCACGAGCTGTGCCTCTGCCATGCGAGCCGGCACGTCGTCGAAGAAGCGTTGCACCTCCGCCCGGATGCCAGCATTGGCGTAGGCTGCGATCACAGCGCCCTCGTCCGCAGGCCGCGCTTGATGAGAGATAGCGAGACGGGCACGGATGTCCTCCGGCAGCTCCGCCAGACCTGCGGGCACGACCCGACTGAGAATGCTGGCTCCCTGCGAGCCGCCAATCACCAGCACCTTAAGCGGCCAGTCTCCGGGAGGCGTATAGGGCTGGGCCGCGCGCTCCAGCACCGCGGCGCGGATCGGGTTGCCCGTGTGCACGCCGCGCACGCCCGCGGGCAGCTTTGTGGGCCAGGTCCCGCAGGCAATGACGGGCACGCGCTTGGCGAAGACTTCGTTCACCTTGCCCAGAACGCCGTTCTGTTCGTGCACCAGCCGGGGACGCTTCAGGAGCCATGCCGCGGCCATGGCCGGGAACGCGGGATATCCGCCGAACCCGATCACGCAGGCCGGTCGCTCGCGCCGCATCCGAAAGATCGCAGTGACAACGCCGCCTAGGATCTGGAACGGCGCCTTCAGCTTAGCGAGCCCGCCCCGCGCAAAGGTCCCTGCCGAGAGCACCTGCCGCTCGACTGCCCGGGGGAACCCGCCCGCATAACGCGCACCGCGCTCGTCCGTGGACAGGCGCACATCCCAGCCGCGATCCAGCATGACCTCGGCCAGCGACTGCGCCGGGAACATGTGCCCGCCGGTGCCGCCCGCCGCAATGATCAGCAGCGGCTTCACTGGGCAAAGGTCCGATCCGCCGAGCGGGTCCGCGTCAGCGCCAGCAGCACGCCCATCAGGATCGCCGCCGCAATCATGGACGAACCGCCATAGGAGACAAACGGCAGCGTCATCCCCTTGGCAGGCAGCAGCCGGATCGCGACCGCCGTGTTCACAAACGCCTGCAGGCCGAACAGCACCGCCAGCCCCGTGCCGCCGAGGCGAATAAAGGGGTTGCGCTCTTCCAGCACACGCGACAGCGCGCGAAGCGTGATGAAGAGGTAGAGCGCGATGATGCAGAGCGTGAGGATCAACCCGAACTCCTCTGCCGCGACGGCGATGATGAAGTCCGTATGCGCATCCGGCAGGGCCCATTTGACCTGCCCCTGTGCGGCACCGACACCAAAGAAGCCGCCCTCCTTGATCGCCGATTGGGCGTAGGCGAGCTGTGAATGCGGGTCCACGCCGTCAGCCAAGTAGCCGTCAATGCGCCGGGCCACGTGCTCGGAGTTGAAATAGGCGAACGTGCCGCCGCCCGCGACGAGGATCCCGAAACCCACAAGCAAGAGCACCGGCGCACCCGAGACAAACAGCATCGATGCCCAGACCGACAGCACCAGCATCGCCTGCCCGAAATCCGGTTGCAGCGCGAGCATGATGGCAATGCTCAGCGCGAAGACGCCGGAGATCGAGCGCCCGGGCGGGCCGTTCTTCTCCATGGCCCCCGCCATCAGCCAAGCTGCGAAGAGCGCAAACCCAGGCTTGAGGAACTCGGAGGGCTGCAACGAGATGAACCCGAGCGAGTACCAGCGCGTCGCCCCTTTGCCGAAGTCCGTCCCCAGCCAGGGCAGCGCCGCTGTTGCCAAGAGCCCGCCGAGGAAGAGGAAGATCGAAAGGCGCCTGAGGGTCACCACGTTCATCATCGAAATGACGAAGATCAGCCCAAGCGCCATGGTCGCGAAGATGCCGTGGCGTATGACGTAGTGGTACGTGGCGAGGTTGTTCTTCTCGGCAAGCGGCGGCGAGGCGGCCAGCCCCAGCACGATCCCCACAGCGAAAAGCGCCAGCACCGCGCCCAGAGACCAACGGTCCACCGAATGCCACCAGTTGCCGATCACCGACCCCTCGGGCCGCTGGCGGTTCATCAGCATGGCGCGGAACGTGATCTCGGTCATGACTTGGCCTCCTCCAGATGGGGGGTGATCAATGCGCGGAAGGCCTCGCCGCGGGCCTCGAAGCTTGGGAATTGGTCGAAGGACGCGCAGGCGGGCGAGAGGAGGATCGTGTCGCCGGGGTTCGCGTCGGCCATTGCCTTCGCCGTTGCCGTCTCCAGATCGCCCGCGACGGTGTGCGGCGTGTCGCCCAGCGTCTTCGCGAAGTCCTCGGCCGCCTCGCCGATCAGGTAGGCGTGCGCGATCCGGTCGAAGTGCTGCCAGAGCGGGTCAATGCCGCCCTCCTTCGCGCGCCCGCCCGCGATCCAGCGGATCTTCTCGTAGGTCAGGAGCGCCTTCTCGGTCGCGTCCGCATTCGTGGCCTTGGAGTCGTTGACGAAGGTGACGCCGTTTGTTTCGCCCAGCCGCTCCATTCGGTGCGCAAGCCCCGGGAAAGTGGTCAGCGCCGCCTCGATCATGCGGGGCGGGATACCCACGGCACGGCAGGCCGCATAGGCCGCGCAGGCGTTCTGATGGTTGTGCCGCCCCGCGAGCCCCAGCGCCGGGCGCAGGTCGATGGCCGCGAGCTGCTTGCCGCGCCATTCGGTCAGGAAAGACTTGTTCATGAAGACCGAACGCCCGTCGCCGCGCAGGCGCTCCTTGGTCGAGATCAGCATTGGGTCGTCAAGTACGGAGGCGAGCGCGCGGCCCTCCTGCTCCTCGATGCCGATGATGGCGTGCTGGGGGACACCTGCCTCGAACAGCCTGCGTTTCGCAGCGAAGTACCCGCCCATCCCGCCATGGCGGTCCAGATGATCCGGCGAAAGGTTCAGGAAAACCGCCACATCCGGCGCAAGCGTCCGTGCGAGGTCGGTCTGGTAGGAGGATAGCTCGAGAACAAGAGTCTCGCCCGCAACCGGCGGGTCGAGGTCCAGCACTCCGCGCCCAATATTGCCGCCCATCTGCGTCGGACGACCCGTGGACTGGAGGATGTGGTGGATCAGCGCCGTGGTGGTGGACTTGCCGTTGGAGCCGGTCACCGCGATGACCTTGGGGTCAGGACCGTCGTCCTCGGGCTCATGGTCCATGAGCGCGCGGAAGAAGAGGCCCACGTCGTTGTCGACGGGGATCTTGTTCTCCCAGGCACGCAAGATCGCCTTGTGCGGTTCGGGGTAGAGATGCGGGATGCCGGGGGAGACGATGAGGGCGGCAAGGTCCGCGGCCTCGCGCTCGCGGGAAATGTCGGCGACCTCGAATTCGGTGACCGCCAGACGGCCAACTTCGTTGTCATCCCAGCAGACGGGGGTGGCACCGCCTGCCGCGAGAGCCGCAGCCGTGGCGAGCCCGGAGCGGCCAAGCCCCAAAACGCCGACCCGCTGGCCTTCATATGCGTGGACGGGGATCATTGCGCCCACCTACGGGCCATGGAGACAGTTGCGGGTGTGCCTTTGATGAGTCCTGGCTCTAACTGACAAGGTTGCTGGAAGAGCTCGTGAAGAGCGGAACCATCTTCAGAGACGACTTCCGGCAGTTCGGGCGCTCCATAAACAACACCTGGACGATCAATGCCCGCAACCCAGTTGCCGGTTCCGACAGGATCAAGCGCGTTCAGGTAGGAAACCGCACCACCCCGCCAAACCACTGCCCAAGTTTGCTGGTGGGCGCCCTTTAGGGTCTCGATGGTCTCAAGCTCGATCTTCAAGCCTCGGACAAGATGTGGCGCGCCCGGCCAAGCGCGCTTCACACGAAATGGAAGCGTAGCAGTGGACTGAACTTTTGCGATGATGATTGTTTGTGCGTGTTCGAAGATGCGCTCTCTCGGATCGCAGCCCTCGTCCGCCGTCGCCGCAAGCGGAGACGCCATAAAAAGCAGCGCGACCAGCCAGCCAATGCCCTGCCCGGCGCAGCCGGGCGCGCCCGCGCCGCCAATGTCGCTCGGACCATTGGCGCAACACAGGCGGTGTCCCCCCGGGAGGGCGCATTTCGATGTCGCTTCAAGCTTGAACGACGTGCCTGCCTGAGAGCCTTTCGCCCAGCGGGCATGTCGCATGCGCCCTCCCAGGCTCGGGCGCGCCCGGCCGCTTATGCCCGCGGCATCCCTCATCTCAGCTTCAGGGTCGCCAGGCCGATCAGAGCCAGGATCACCGCGATGATCCAAAAGCGGATGACGACAGTGGGCTCGGCCCAGCCCTTCTTTTCGAAATGGTGGTGGATGGGAGCCATGCGGAAGACGCGCTTGCCGGTCAGCTTAAACGAGGCGACCTGCACGATCACGCTCACGGCCTCGAGCACGAAGAGCCCGCCAATGATGGCCCAGACGATCTCGTGCTTGGTGGCAACCGCAATCGCGCCCAGGCATCCGCCCAAGGCTAGCGATCCGGTATCCCCCATGAACACCATGGCGGGCGGCGCGTTGTACCAGAGGAACCCAAGCCCCGCCCCGATGATGGCCGCCGCGATCACTGCGATCTCTCCGGTACCGGGGACATAGTGGACCTGCAGGTATTCGGTGAAGTCCGTGCGCCCGACGACATAGGCGATCGCCCCGAGCGAGCCTGCGGCAATCATTACCGGCATGATCGCCAGCCCGTCCAACCCGTCAGTCAGGTTCACGGCGTTGGCAGATCCCACGATCACCAGCATGGCGAAGGGCAGGAAGAAGAGGCCCGCTTCCAGCAGCGCATCCTTCAGGATCGGCATCGCGATGGCGTTCTGCAGCTCGGCAGGCTGCTGGGAGGACATGAACCATCCCGCCACCAGCGCGATGGCGAAGCCGATGGCCAGGCGCAGGCGGCCCGACAGCCCCTTGTTGTCGGACTTCGTCACCTTCTGGAAATCGTCGGCAAACCCGATGAGGCCAAAGCCGATGGTCACGCCCATGACGGCGATGACAAAGGCGTTCTCGACCCGCGCCCACAGAAGCACAGACACCACGAGCGCGCCCAGGATCAGCACGCCCCCCATGGTCGGCGTGCCCGCCTTGGTCTGGTGCGTCTCGGGCGCGTCCTCGTAGATCGGCTGCTGTCCGCCCATGCGGCGCAGCTTGTTGATCAGCGGCCGCCCGAACAGGAACGCGAACAGCAACGAGGTGAAGAACGCTCCGCCCGCCCGGAACGTGATGTAGCGGAACAGGTTGAAGACATCGCCCCCATCGGACAGCGGCACGAACAAATGATACAGCATCAGGACACCTCGTCGGGAGCCGGGATCTCCTCACCCAGCAGCCTTATGGATTCTACGACCCGCGCCATTCGGGCGCCGAGGGAGCCCTTGACCATGCAGACATCGCCCGCGTCAACCGCCTTTCCCACCTGTTGCGCAAGATCATCACTATTTGCACAATATATGCCCCGTTTATCCACAGGCAGAGCGTCGTGGAGGGCCTTCATCCGGGGGCCGCAGCAGTGGATCCGGTCTATGTTCGCGATGGCCTCGTGCGCCGCCAGACCGGCGTGGAGTTCCAGTTCCGTCGGGCCAAGTTCCAGCATGTCGCCCAGGAATGCCTGCCTGCGCCCGCGCGCGACACGGCCGAGATCGTGGATCACCTCGCTTGCGGCCAGAACGCTGAGCGCCGCGCTCATCGAGGCCGGGTTGGCGTTGTAGCTCTCGTCCAGAAGGGTGAAGCTGCCATCCGTGCCGGCCGGGCCCAGCGCGATTCGTGTCCGCGTACCGCGCCCCTTGGGCGGCTCCCATTTGGCCAACGCCATCGCCGCACGGACCAGGTCCGCGCCGACGGCCTCGACACAGGCCAGCGCACCCAGCGCGTTGCGGGCGAAGTGCACGCCAGGGGTTGCGATCTTGAACGTCAGCGGCGCGCCGCGGATCTGCGCACGGATCACGGTGGCCTGCTCCGCGATCTGGGCATCCTCAAGCGTGAACTCCTCCGCCGCCTGCCCGAACGCCACGATCCTGTGCCCTGCGGTCGCCGCCGAAAGGCGCTCGAAATGAGGATTGTCAGCGTTCAGTACAGCGGTGCCTTTCGCGTCGAGGCCTGCGAAGATCTCGGCCTTGGCGTCCGCAATCTGCTCCACGGAGTCGAAAGCGGCCAGATGCACGGCCTCGACGGTCGTGATCAGCGCGACGTCCAGACCGGCCATCCGTGAGAGCGGCGTGATCTCACCCGGGTGGTTCATCCCGATCTCGATCACGGCGTAGTCGGCAGCCTCGGGCATCCGGGCCAGCGTCAGCGGCACGCCCCAATGGTTGTTGAAGCTACGGGTGGCCGAATGGGTCTTGCCCTGCCCGGCCAGCATCGCCGCCAGCATGTCCTTCGTCGACGTCTTACCGACCGAGCCGGTGACCCCGATCACCTTGCCCTGAAAGCGCGCGCGGCCCGCGTGGCCCAGCGCCTGCAGCGCCGCCATCGTGTCGTCCACAAGAAGTGTCGGCGCGCTTTCCGGCAGGCCCTCGGTCGAATGGACCATGACTGCCGCAGCACCTGCTTGCAACGCCTTGGCGGCGAAGGCGTGCCCGTCATGGTTCTCGCCCTTCAGCGCCAGAAACAGATCGCCCGCCACCACTTCGCGGTTGTCGATGGCGATGCCGTTGACCGGGCCCGGGGCGTTCAACAGCCGACCGCCGGTCGCCGATGCCAGGGCGTCAGGGGTCCAGAGGCTCATGTGAACGTTTCCAGTCCCGCCAGCGCGTCCAATGCCGCGCGCGCCTGCGAGGCATCGTCGAACGGGTGCTGGACGCCCATGATCTCCTGACCTTGCTCGTGGCCCTTACCCGCGATCAGCAGGCAGTCGCCTGGCGACCGCAGCATGTCCACGCCGGAAAGGATCGCTTCCGCCCGGTCACCGATATTGTCGGCCTCGGGCGCGCCTTCCATGACGGCGGCGCGGATCGCGGCAGGATCCTCGGACCGCGGGTTGTCATCCGTCACGATCACCGCATCCGCGTTTTCGGCCATGGCCCGGCCCATCAGGACGCGCTTGCCGGGGTCGCGATCACCGCCCGCGCCACCGACGACGACAAGCCGCCCGGCGACATGGGGCCGGATCGCCTTCAGTGCCGTGACGAGCGCATCCGGCGTATGGGCATAGTCCACGAAGACCTTGGCACCGTTCGTGCGCGTCGCCACCTCCTCCATACGGCCGCGCACACCTTTCAGCGTGCGCAGGGCACCGAACGCATCCACCGGGCGCACGCCGGTCGCGATGGCAAGCGCTGCCGCCATCATCGCGTTCTGCGCCTGAAAGCCTCCGATCAGATCCAGCGGCACCTCGAGCTGCGACATGTTCCAGGAAAACCGGACATTCAGGCCGTCCGGGCGAAAGCGGGTCTCAAGAATGCGCAGATCGGCCGCCTTGTCATGCCCGACCCCCAGCACCTTGCGCGCAGGCGAAGCCATCCGCGCCAGTGCGAACGCCGGGTCATCCACGTTCAGCACCGCCGTGCCGCCGGGGGCCAGCACGTGGTGAAAGAGCCGCATCTTCGCGCCCACATAGTCGTCGTGGTCCGCGTGATAGTCCATGTGGTCACGGGTGATGTTGGTCAGCGCTGCCGCTGCCAGACGGACCCCGTCAACGCGGTGCTGCGCCAGACCATGGGAGGACGCCTCCATCGCCGCATGGGTACACCCCTTGCCCGCCAGTCGCGCCAGC
>JBCDID010000078.1:0-11503 GCA_038749355.1 Pseudomonadota bacterium
CGATACGTAAAGTGGTCCATGCCTGCCCTCAATCTGGTCAAGGGTGCATCGTGGATGCACCCTACGCGTAGTCTCGCCCATTGCGCTGACGCGCCCCAGTGCATCACGCGTGCAAGCACGCTTTGGATGCACCCTACGCGGCGCATTGAGGCGAGACTACGCGTAGGGTGCATCCACGATGCACCCTTGACCAGATTGAGGGCAGGCATGGACCACTTTACGTATCGCGACGGCGTTCTCCATGCCGAGGACGTGCCACTGCCCGCGATTGCCGAGGCGGCTGGAACGCCAGCCTACATCTACTCAACCGCCACGCTCGAGCGGCATTACCGCGTGTTCCAGGAAGCGCTCTCGGGCATGGACCACTTCATCGCCTACGCCATGAAGGCCAACTCCAACCAGGCGGTGCTGGCAACGCTGACGCAGCTGGGTGCGGGCATGGACGTGGTGTCGGAAGGCGAGATGCGCCGAGCGCTGGCCGCGGGTGTCCCTGGCTCCAAGATTGTCTTCTCAGGCGTCGGCAAGACCGAGGCCGAGATGCGCCTCGGCCTCGAGCACGACATCCGCCAGTTCAATGTTGAGAGCGAACCGGAACTGGAACAGCTCTCCGCCGTCGCCACCGCCATGGGCCGCACCGCCCGCATCACCGTGCGCGTGAACCCGGACGTGGACGCAAAGACCCACGCCAAGATTTCCACCGGCAAGTCCGAGAACAAATTTGGCATCCCGATCGCCCGGGCCCGCGAGGTCTATGCCCGCGCCGCGGCCCTGCCCGGGATCGAGGTCGTCGGCATCGATGTCCATATCGGCAGCCAGCTGACGGATCTCGCCCCCTACAAGACCGCGTTCGAGATGGTGGCAGAACTCACGCAGGCGCTGCGCAATGACGGCCACACCATCTCGCGGCTGGATCTCGGCGGTGGGCTCGGCATCCCCTATCGCCAGTCGAACGAGGCCCCGCCGCTGCCCTTCGACTACGGTCAGGTGGTGCGGGACACGGTCGGCCATCTCGGTTGTGAGATCGAGATCGAGCCCGGCCGCCTCATCGCGGGCAATGCGGGCATCCTGTTGGCGCGCACGATCTACCGCAAGGCTGGCGAAGGTCGAGATTTCCTGATCCTCGATGCGGCCATGAACGACCTGATCCGGCCGGCCATGTACGATGCCTGGCATGACATCATCCCCGTCACCGAGCCCGGCCCGGATACGCCCGTCGGCCCGGTCGACATCGTGGGGCCGGTCTGCGAATCCGGTGACACCTTCGCCAAGCAGCGTGACCTGCCGCACATGGACAAGGGCGACCTCGTGGCCTTCCGCTCGGCGGGCGCTTACGGAGCGGTCATGTCTTCGGAATACAACTCCCGCCCGCTAGTGGCGGAGGTGCTGGTGAACGGCGATCAGTTTGCTGTTATCCGGCCACGCCCCACATATGCAGAGATGATCGGGCGTGATAGCCTCCCGCCTTGGTTGGATTCGGCATAAAGCCGACGCGAAAGGATCGTATGCGCACCCATATCCGTAGTGGACTGAGGGGGGAAGACATTCGGGCCATCCGCAGGCAAATGCGCCTGACGCATTGGTCCATGCGCGCAGAGGCGATCGTGAGCGCGTTCTGGCCGGCCGCCGCGACGGTGGCGATGCTGGTGGCAATCGCTCTGCTGGGTGGTTTTGCGGCGTTCGGCCCACTGGCGCACCGGATCCTGCTCGGGGCTGCGGCTCTGATAGTCGCCGGGGTGCTGATCTGGAGCGGGATGCGGCTCCACTGGCCGAAACGCGACGAAGTCATGGAGCGGCTGGATGGATCGAACCCGCGGCGACCTCTGGCGGCGCTGCGTGACAGTCTTGCCGTAGGGCGCGGCAGCCTCGAGTCGGAGAACATCTGGCAGACCTATCGCGACCGCGCCCGCAAGATGCTGCCCGGTCTGCGCGCGCCATTCCCCGATCTGCGGGTCGCAGCACAAGACCCTTGGGGCCTTCGTCTGCTGGCATTCGCCTTGTTGATCGGCACCGGGCTGACGGCGGGTGGCAGCCTGCTGGACCGATTGGCGAGCGCAAGCAAGCCGGGCTCGCTGGTTGCAACGGCGGATCCGCAGATCTTCGACCGCAATCCCACGGCTGAAGCCTGGGCCACGCCACCAGTATACACTGGGCTGGAGACGATCTACCTTCAGGGCAGCGTGCGTTCCGAGGGCGAGCAACGGGCGGCCATCCAGATCCCGCAAGGCTCGGATTTCACGCTCCGTGTGACCGATGCGACGGCGATGCCGACGCTGGGCGAAGGCAGCCTTTCGGGCCTCGAGAGCTTCACGGATCTCGGCGGCGGTCTGGCGGAAGCGCGCGGGACCATCACCGGCTCGGGCGAGATCGTCGTGGCCATCGGCACAGATGTGCTCGCCCGCTGGCAGGTCGAGATGATCCCGGATGCCCCGCCATCCATCGAACTGGACGGCGCGCCATCCGTGACCGTGACCCGGGCGCTGGACGTGGGCTTCCGGGCCGAGGACGATTACGGAGTGACGGCCGCCTGGGCCGAGATCGCGCCCGAGGGCCACGATCCGGAGGCTGCGAAGGGCCTGCCGCTGCCGGTCATCAATTTCGGGCTTCCTCTGCCGATTTCAGGCGATCTGACGGCGCTGGAAGATCGCTCCATTCGCGATTTCACGGATCACCCATGGGCGGGTGCGGAGGTCGAGATCGAGCTGTTCGCCGAGGACGGGGCGGAACAGGTCTCAAGCTCGGGCACGTTCAAGTTCCGCCTGCCTGCGCGGCGGTTCTCGCATCCCTTGGCGAAGGCTTTGGTCGAGCAGCGCCGCGAGTTGGCGTTGGACTACGGAGAATCGTTCCGCGTGCTCGACGTGTTGCAGGCCGTGATGCGCCGCCCGCACGAACTGTTCGAAGAGCCCAATCCGGGCGTGTACCTGACCATCCGTACCGCAATCCGGCGTCTGGCCAACGGGGTGGGCACAGAAACCGTCCCCGACGCAGCGCCGGAAGTGATCGAGCTGTTGTGGCTGGCGGCGCTGGGGCTGGAAGACGGAAACCTCTCGGAGGCGCTTGAGCGGCTGCGCCAGGCACAGGAGGCGCTGCGCCAAGCACTGGAAAACGGCACGGACGAGGACATCCGCCGCGCCATGGAAGAGCTGCGCGCCGCGCTGAACGAGTACCTGCAACAACTCGCCCAGCAACAGCAGAACGGACAGCCGCAGCAGCAAGGGCAGATGGACCCGAACCAGATGCTCTCCCAGCAGGACCTGCAGGAGATGCTGGACCGGATGCAGGAGCAGGCCGAGAGCGGGTTGCGCGATGAGGCGCGCGAGATGCTCTCCGAGCTCAATCGCATGCTGGAGAACCTGCAATCCGCCCAGCAGCAGCAAGGCCAGAGCCCCGGGCAACAGGCCATGCAGGATCTGCAGGAGATGATTCAGCGCCAGCGCGATCTCTCGGACCGGACCTTCGATGAACTCCGCCAGCGGCAGCGTGAGCAACAATTGGGTCAGGGCCAGCAGCCCGGTCGGCAGCAGGGACAACAGGGTCAGCAGCAACCAGGCTGGGGCGAAGGCCAGGGCCGCGGCGATGAGCACGGTCAGCAGGGCCAGCAGCAGGGTCAAGGGCGCGGCGAGGGGCAACAGCCGAACCAGCAGCCGGGCCAGGGCGGTCTGGCTGCTGAGCAGGAGGCGTTGCGCCGCGAGCTGGAGAACCTTGCCCGAGGGCTCGGGTCCGACGAGGCCGCGCGGGCACTGGAAGAGGCCGCACGCGCCATGGGACAGGCGACCGACGATCTGCAGCAGGGCCAGAACTCGGATGCTGTGCGTGACCAGATGGATGCGCTCGACAGCCTGAACCAGGGCGCCGAGGCACTGGCGCAGCAGATCCAGGAAGGTCAGGGCCAGACCCAGGCCGATGGGACGCGGCGGGGCCAGGGCGAGCGCTTCGGCGATGATGACAGCGATCCCTTCGACCGGCCTCAAGGCCGCCATGACGGCGCGTTGGACGGTCCGCGCGGGATGACACCGGATCGCTCGGCTATCGGGAGGGCGCGCGAGCTCATGGAAGAACTGCGCCGGAGAGCCGCAGAACCCGGACGCCCGGAACTGGAGCTGGATTATCTCGATCGGCTGATGGAGCGTTTCTAGCAAGTCAAGCGGGCACGTCGCTGTCGCGACAGCTCGACCTCTGGTCTCGCCTGCCGGCTGCGCCGTCAGGTGCCCGCATTGGCGCCTCAGGCAAGTATTGCGCGTGCCTTTCCCACGTCATCCTGCTTGGAGAATCGGGCAGGCGCTGCTATTTCTAGTGCCATGAACGCCCTTGACCGCAATATGATGGGCCTGACCCCGACAATTCGGCGTTTGCCGGAGGCAACAGCCAATCGGATCGCGGCGGGCGAAGTGGTGGAACGTCCCGCCTCCGCGGTCAAGGAACTGGTGGAGAACGCCGTCGATGCAGGTGCTACCCGCATCCATGTAGCCATCTCCGACGGTGGCAAGAGCCTCATCCGCGTGACCGATGATGGTTGCGGCATGGCCCGCGATGACCTCGCACTGGCCATGGAGCGGCACGCGACCTCCAAGCTGGCCGAGGACGACCTGGCCGACATCCGCCACTTCGGCTTCCGGGGTGAGGCGTTGCCCTCCATCGGGTCCGTGGCCCGCGTCACTCTGACCTCGCGGGTGCACGGCGACGAGGCGTGGGAGTTGCAGGTTGCGGGCGGCAGCGTCGGCGCCGCCCGACCCGCTGGACACCCGCACGGCACCACCATCGAAGTGCGGGACCTCTTTTACGCGACCCCCGCCCGGCTGAAGTTCCTGCGTTCGACCCGCGCCGAAACCCAGGCTATCGGCGAAGTGATGCGCAGGCTCGCCATGGCGGAGCCGGGTGTGGCCTTCCACCTCGAAGACGTCGCGGACGCGCCGCGCACCCTCTTCCGCGCGGAGGCCGAGCAGGGAGACCTGTTCGACGCCCGTCTTGCCCGGGCCGCACGCATTCTCGGGTCCGACTTCGCAGCCAATGCCATGGAGATCGATGCCGAGCGCGACGGACTGCGTCTGACCGGCCATGCAGGGTTGCCCACGTTCTCGCGCGGCGCTCCGGTTGCGCAGTACATGTTCGTCAACGGTCGTCCCGTGCGAGACAAGCTTTTGATCGGTGCACTGCGCGCGGCTTACTCCGACGTGCTGTCGCGCGACCGCTTCCCTGTCGTTGTGCTGCATCTGACCTGCCCGCCCGAGATGGTCGACGTGAACGTCCACCCCGCCAAGGCCGAGGTTCGCTTCCGCGAGCCGGGGCTTGTGCGCGGGCTGATCCTGTCGGCGCTGCGCCACGCTATGGCCGAGGCGGGACACCGCGCCACCACAACCATCACGGATGCCGCCCTCGGCGCCTTCCGTGCAGAGACGCCAGCGCCGCCGCATGGCGCGTATCGTGCCCCCCTCACACATTCACGTCCCTCGGGGCATGCTGTGCAGGCGGCGCTGGCGGCCCAGGCACCTGACGGCACGTTGCCCGGGCCGGGGATGGTGGAGATGCCGGGGTTCTCGGAGGCCGCTCCCGGTTGGGCCTCCGCCCGGCAGGAACCTGAATCCGAGCCGAACGACCTGCCGCTTGGCGCCGCGCGCGCCCAGGTCCACGAGAACTACATTATTGCCCAGACGACAGATGGCATGGTGATCGTCGATCAGCACGCGGCGCACGAACGGCTGGTCTACGAGAAACTGAAACGCCAGCGGGACGAGCGTGGCGTTGCGCGCCAGGCCCTGTTGATCCCCGAGATCGTCGAGCTCGGCACCGATGCCGCGCGGGTGCTGGAGCATGCGGAGGCCTTGAGCGCTCTGGGACTTGGCATCGAAGCCTTTGGTCCGGGCGTGGTCGCTGTGCGTGAGGTGCCAGCAATCCTCGGCCAATCTGACCCCGGCGCAATGCTCCGCGATGTGGTGGACGAGATCATGGACCTCGGCACGACCGAGACGCTGGAGGCCCGCATCGATGCCATCCTCAGCCGCATGGCCTGCCATGGATCAGTGCGCTCAGGGCGCCGAATGGCGGGCCCGGAAATGAACGCCCTTTTGCGCGAAATCGAGGCGACCCCGTTCTCGAACACCTGCAATCACGGGCGCCCAACCTGGGTGAAACTCTCGCTTCCCGACATCGAGAAGCTGTTCGGACGCCGATAGTGAGCCTCAACGGACAGATCGACCTGAACGACCCGATCGTCTGGTTGGCAGCCATTGGCGCGGTCGTCCTGCTGTTGCTCTTCGCGCTGCTCATATGGGCCGTCCGGGCGGCGAGCCGTTCGGCGGCAGCGGCCGAGCCGTTGGGGCAGGGTCTGGCCGCACTGGGGGATGCGGTCCGCGGGCTTGACCAAGGGCAGCATCAGTTGGCCGGAGGGCTCAAGCTGGTCACGGAACAGCAGGTGCATGCGCAGACCCGGATCATGGACTCGGTCGAACGGCGGTTGGAGGAGGTCCAGAAGGCCATGGGCGAGAGCCTGCACGGCACGGCGACCCGGACGGCGCGCAGTCTGGGTGAGTTGCAGCAGAGGCTGGAGGCGATCGACAAGGCACAGACCAAGATCGAGAAGCTCTCGGGCGATGTGATCGGCTTGCAGGATATTCTGTCGAACAAGCAGGCGCGCGGTGCCTTCGGTGAGATCCAGCTCAACGACATTATCGGCAAGGCGTTGCCGCCTGACGCATATACCTTGCAGGCGACGTTGTCGAACGGCAAGCGCGCGGACAGCCTGATCCACCTGCCGAACCCGCCGGGGCCGATTGCAGTGGATGCAAAGTTTCCACTGGAGCCTTACGAGGCGCTGATGGCGGCGACGACGGAACAGGACCAGAAGACCGCGGCCGGACAGTTCCGGCGGATCGTGCTCCTGCACGTGAAGGCCATCGCGGAGAGGTACATTCTGGACGGGGAAACCGCCGACAGCGCATTGATGTTCCTGCCGTCCGAGGCGGTCTATGCGGAATTGCATGCGAACTTCCCGGATGTAGTGCAGGAGAGTTTTCAGGCGCGGGTGTTCATCGTCTCGCCGACGACCATGATGGCGACGCTGAACACAATGCGGGCCATCCTGAAGGATGCGCGGATGCGGGAGCAGGCGGGGAAGATCAGGCGGGAACTAGCGCTCCTGCACAAGGACATGGAGCGCTTGGGTGAGCGGGTCGGCAATCTGGACCGGCATTTCGGGCAGGCTGCGAAAGACATCGACGAGATCAGGATCTCGGCGGGCAAGGCCGGGAACCGGGCACGCAAACTGGAAGCCTTCGAGTTTGATGAGCCGGAGGAGCTTGACACGCCGCGCCCCAAACTCGTCTCGGATCAGAGCTGACGAAGCAAACGGTCTCCATGCCGCAAAGCGGCATGGAGAAGCCCCTGCGCCACGAAAAATCCATCCGGACTTTGTCGCGGCAGCTAGCGCCAAGGCCAACCGTCGCGCACAACATGAGACACGGGGCGCCAGCTCCTCGCGCCAGCCGGAGGCGACGGCGCGAGAGAAAAGGTGTGTGAGCGGGCAGAGCCCGCGAACTCAATTTACCTGAGGTCTCAGCGTTCGCTTTCCAGCAGCAAACGGGCGCGGTAGGCGTTCGAGATATGTTTCTCCGCGGCCAGTTGCGCGGCCGTCTCATCGCGCGCCAAAATGGCTGCGACGATGGCATCGTGCTCGTCCAGCGCTTCGGTCCCACGTTCCGGCGTCCCGAGTGTCGTGCTGGACACCAAGGCCATGGAGCGCCGCATGCTCTCCAGCATCTGGCTCAGATACCGGTTGCGCGAGGCTTTGTGCAGCTGCCGGTGGAACCGCCGGTTGGCAAGGCTGAGCGCTGTCGGGTTGCCGATCAGTTCCCTGTCTTCCTCGGCCATCTGGCGTAGGACGGCGATTTCCTCGTGTGCTGCGTGCCGGGCCGCCAGACGCGCGGCCAGTCCCTCGACAACCCCGCGCACCTCGTAGAGCTCGCCCAACTGGTCATGGTCCAGCGTCGAGACCTTCAGCGAGCGCCCTTCGCGCGTCACCACGCCCTGGGTCTCAAGCCGCTGCAGTGCCTCGCGCACCGGCGTTCGCGAGACCCCCAGCCGCTCGGCAAGATCCGTCTCGACCAGACGCTGCCCGGGCTTCAGGTCGCCGAGGTCCACCGCCTCCAGGATCAGCGAGTACGCGTCGCCATTATCCCCGGACGCAGTCACGCCGACCGCTGATCCGGCAGTTGATAGCCGCGTTCGTCCAGCATCTTGCGGATCGACAGTTTCGAGATCTTGCCCGTCGCCGTATGCGGGATCTCGTCCACGAAGAGCACTTCGTCAGGAAGCTGCCACTTGGCGAAATGGGGCCGCAGCAGGTCGATGATGCTGTCCGGATCAGGAGACTTGCCCGGTTGCGCCACCACCATCAGCACCGGCCGCTCATCCCACTTCGGGTGCGGTACCCCGATGGCCGCAGCCTCGAAGACCTCGGGGTGGGCAACAGCCGCGTTCTCCATGTCAATCGACGAGATCCACTCGCCGCCCGACTTGATCACGTCCTTGAAGCGGTCGGTGATCCGGACATAGCCGTTCTCGTCCATCGTCGCGGCATCGCCGGTGTCGAAGAAGCTCTGCGTGTCGATCGCGTCCTCATCCATCTTCAGGTACCGCTTTACCACTCCGGGCCCGCGGATCAGCAGCCGTCCCTGGGACTGGCCGTCCCAGGGCTGCACCACGTCGTCATCGTCGCGGACCTCGAGGTCGATGGTGAAGGGGCAATGCCCGACCTTCTCCTGCGTATCCAGCCGCTCGGCGGGTGACATGGCGGTCACTTCAGGCTTGAACGAACAAATCGTCCCCAATGGTGAGGTCTCGGTCATCCCCCAGGCATGCAGCACCTGCACCCCGTAGTCGTTCTGGAAGGTCTCGATCACCGCGCGCGGGCAGGAGGACCCGCCGATCACCACGCGGTTCAGCGCGGGCAGATCCAGCTTCTCCTCCTTCAGATGCTTCAACAGCGGCAGCCAGACCGTCGGCACCGCCGCCGTTACCGTCACCCCGTGGCCGATCATCTCGTAGAGCGACGCCGCATCCATCATGCGCCCGGGCAGGACCATCGCCGCCCCCACCAGAGGCGTGGCAAACCCGGTGGACCAGCCATTCGCATGGAACAAGGGCACCACGGGCATCAGCACATCGTTCGAGGATACGTTCAGCATGTCGGGCTGCACCATCACCATCGCGTGCAGCACGTTGGAGCGGTGCGAGTACACGACGCCTTTCGGATGCCCCGTCGTGCCGGAGGTGAAGCAGATCCCGCAGGCATCCGTCTCGTCACCGTCCACCCAGCCCGTATCGCCATCCTCGGCTTCAACGATCTCCTCGTAGCAGAGCACGTTCGGCAGCGAGGTCTCGGGCATGTGCGCCCGGTCGGTCATGACGATGTAGCCCTTCACGCACGGGCAGTCGGCTGCGACCTGTTCAAGCACCGGCACGATGTCGGCATCGACGAAGATCCACTGATCCTCGGCATGGGTGATGATGTAGACAAGTTGCTCGGCAGAGAGGCGCGGGTTTAGCGAATGCAGGACGGCACCGGCACCGGGCACGCCGTACCACACCTCCATGTGCCGGGTCGTGTTCCAGGCCATGGCCCCGATCATGTCACCGCGTCTCACGCCAAGCCGAGCCATTGCCTGCACCAACTTGCGGGCCCGCAGGTGCACCTCGCCCCAAGTCGAGCGCGTGATCGGCCCCTCGACCGAACGCGAGATCACGGCCCGTTCGGTGTGATACTTCGCCGCGTGATCAATGATGTGCGAGACCCGCATGGGCCAGTCCTGCATCATGCCCTGCATGGGCGTACCTCCCTTGATCTTTGGCCGCAAACTAGCAGGCTTGGACCTCCTGTGAAGAGGGTGGACGAAGGGATTGTACATGGATGCCGCTGAAACCTGCCGGATAGAGATCGGAATACCGGATGTGCGGACCTATCTGGCGCTGCGCCGTGCGGGTCACCTAAGCAGATTCGCGCCCGAGGCGGCGGTCGAGGGGTTGGGCGGAACACTGTTCGGCGTACTGGCCAAGGACGGTGCGGAAACCGTCGGTATGGGGCGCCTCGTCGGAGACGGCGGGTGTTTCGTGCAGGTGGTCGATATCGTGGTGCTACCGAACTACCAGGGGCGGGGGCTCGGGCGCGCCATCATGCAGGCCTTGATGGACTACGTTCACGAATCCCTGCCCCCCAGCGTCTATGTGAGCCTTATGGCGGATGTGCCAGCGGACCGGCTCTACGAGGAATTCGGTTTCAAACACACGGCGCCCGCGACGGTGGGCATGGCGATGAAGAAGCTCTAGGCATTGCATCACCAGCCGCACCCGCCTATGCGAGCCAAATGCGCACCAGCCTAATCCCACCCCTCTGCATCATCACCGCCATGATGCTCCTTGCGATCAGCGACAATTTCATCTGGATGATCGCGGACAAGATGAGCGTCTGGCAATACCACGCGGTGCGCGCAGCGATGATCCTGCCGTTGATGTTCGTGGTAATCGCAGTGGTCGGGCAAGCCGGGTCCATTCGGGTGAAGCGCCCGGCGCCTGTAGCCGCACGGGCGTTCTTCACGGTCTCGGCTTTGATGCTCTATTTCGCGGCGATCCCGGCTGTGGGGGTGTCGCTGGCGGCGGCGGGGCTTTTCACGTCACCCATATTCGTAGTGCTGGTCTCGATGGTCATCTTCCGCGAACACGTGGGCTGGCAGCGCATCGCGGGCGTGGCGCTGGGTTTCCTGGGCGTTTGCCTAGTGTTGGAGATTGCCACACAGCCGCTCAGGGCGATGGCCGTTGCACCGATGCTGGGTGGGTTGCTTTACGGGCTGAACGTGATCTGGACGCGGAGATATTGCCGGGAGGAGACCCCGGGCGCGCTTGCGTTCTGGAACATGTTTGCGTTCCTGCTGCTCGGCGGCGCGGGGATGCTGGCGGCCCCGTTGATGGCGGGGCTGATCGGCCATGTCGAGGGCACAGAGTTCGCCACCATGGCGGTGCAGGTCCCTACAACCGAGGAACTCGCCATTGTTGCCGCCATGGGCGTGGCGGGGGCGACAGGGATGGTCCTGCTTGCCAAGGGATATGCCTCGGCCCCTTCGACCTATGCTGCACTCTTCGACTACAGCTTCCTCTTCTGGGTGCCGTTCTTCGCCTGGCTGCTTCGCGGCGAGTTGTTGAATGGGTCCATTGCGACTGGCATGGGACTTATTATCCTTGCGGGGGCGCTAGGGGCTCAGGGGTCCTCGGCGACCGAGCTTTCGGAAGCGGAACCCGTCACCAAGTGACAGGAAGAACGCCGATTCGGCTCTCTGGCTGCGCAGAATGACGCGATATGCGTCACCCAAGATTTACACTCCCCGGATATTCCTCGAACATCCGATAACAAAGCTGAGAATTTCTTCGGTAAATGGGATTGTAACCTTTTCTGTTCAGTGCGCCTAAACGGGGTGCCCACATGATGTCCGCGTTTCGAGGACAATCTGTGAGCCTGAATGAC
>JBCDID010000079.1:0-11477 GCA_038749355.1 Pseudomonadota bacterium
CAGGCCGATCACGGCCGCTTCAGGCGCCATGTTGATGAAGCTCGACGGGATCGCAGCGATCGCAGTGAACATGGAACCGCCCACATCGACGCCCAGCGCCACGTGAAGCTGCTTGACCATGATGATCGTACCGATACCCGCGATCATGCCCTCGACGACCGAGAACGGGAACACGTTGGTCATTGGACCGGCTTTCAGCACGCCGAGCACGATCTGGACCATGCCCGCGGCGACGCCGACGGCCAACAGGTACTGGTACGCCAGTCCCGGGTCCCCGCCGGCCAGATCCAGCATGGCGTTGAAACAGCCGAGAACGATGACGATCAGGCCAGCGGCCGGACCGTTAATGGTGACATAGGAGCCTCCGAGGAAGCCTCCGATGATGCCGCCCACGATGGCGGTGATCAGACCCGCGACCGCGGGCACGCCGGATGCGGCGGCGATGGCAAGGCTCAGCGGCAGTGCCACCAGGAACAGGATGAACCCTGCCATGACGTCGAACTTGGCGTTCTGGAAAAGGCCCGGCACATAATCCTTGGGCGTCTCACCCACGGCAGCACCGGATGTTTCGGCTTTGTCGGCCACGATATTTCTCCCTTATGGCGGAGGCGTAGGACCGAGCTGGCGGCCTTCGTTCCCCTCGGATCGGCGGCCAGACAAGGTGGCCGGCGGGGAGGCACCACTGCGTTCATCCGGACCTCGCCCACGACACGTCTTCTATGGAGAGGCGAGATTTGAGGGGGTTGAAATTTGTTGGCCTGTGTTTGGCTTTGTTAACGGGCCGCAGATTATGTTTGATTTCGCATCTTTCCGGGCCATGTCGCCTGAGAACCCGTAATAAAACCCAAACTATGTTGGGTAGATGGCCTTGGGCCAGGACTTACAAGGGGGTGGGGAGTGACTACACAGACTCAGGAAACTGTGCTCGTCGTAGACGACGAAGCGGAGCTGAGAACCACGCTTGAGCGGTATCTGGGCAGTGAAGGGTTTGATGTAGAACTCGCGACCGACGGCGCCGAGATGGCGGAGATCCTTGCAAACAAGCATGTCGATCTGGTGTTGCTGGATCTGGGACTCAAGAACGAGTCCGGACTGGACCTCCTGAAGACCTTGGGCGGGCAACCCAACATCGGTTTTGTTATCCTCACTGGAAAGTCAGACCCGATCGAACGCGTCGTAGGCCTCGAGCTCGGCGCGGACGACTACGTCGTTAAGCCATTCCTGAACCGTGAGCTTCTTGCCCGCATCAACGCGGTCCTGCGCCGGACGAAAGCACAGCAGGCCACAACACCCGCAGCACCCGAGACGGCGAAGTGTCGGCAGATGAAGGTGAACGACTGGCAAATGGATCTGCAGTACCGGCGGGTTCAAACCTCCCGGGGCGACAAGATCGACCTCACGGGGACGGAGTTTGATCTGCTAGCCGAGCTTGCAGCACATGTGGGCGAGGCGATGAGCCGTGACCAGCTCTGCCGCGCAGCCCTGCACCGGGAATGGACGCCTGCGGACCGGAGTGTGGACATTCATATCCACAACCTGAGGCGCAAACTGACGAAGAGCGGCGACATGCACGATGCAATCGTCGCCGTGCGCAATGTAGGCTACATGCTTGCGGCGGAAGTCACCTACCATTGACCGGTCGACGCCATAGCCCGCTTCTGGGCTTGGCGATGCGCCGGCAACGTGAATAGCTAGCGATCCGGTGAGACGCTCCATGTTTCAATCCCTGCGCACCCGCTTCGTCAGCCTGCTGCTACTCGGCTTCCTGCTCGGCGTGATCGCCATTGGCATGTCTTTCTACCAGTATCGCGCGCAGGTGGCACACACTGAGCGATTGAGCCACGCCTCCGGCGTGTCGGAAACCCTGGACAGGCTGTTCGCACACGTCCTTCAGGCCAGCAATACCAGCCGCCGCTTTGTACTGAGCGACGACGAGGCCCAGCAGACTGCCTATAGTGAGGCCGTCAACGCCATTCCCCCGGTGTTGGACGAACTTCGAGTCATCACGGACGGGCAAACGGAATACGCCGTTGAGATGCGCGACCTGACCGATCGGCTCGACTCCAAGCTTGCCCACCTCGACCAAATCATGACGCTGCACAATGAGGGCTATGATCAACAAGTGCGCACGCTCCTGATCAGCAGCGACGGGTTGCAGCGGCTGGAGGCCTTCCGGGCCAGCGTCGCTGTCTTCCGCAGCATCGACTATGCGCTCGCAACACCACATCTGGAACAGTTCCGCGTCGGCATGCTGCTGCAGTTCGCATTTGTGATGATCCTGATTTTCTGCGGCGTGATCTGGACGACGATGCTGGGCTCGACCACACTCCGGACGGTTTTGATTCCGGTCGCCTCGATGATCAACCACGTGAACCGCATTGCAGCGGATGACTTCCGCGGCATGCTGCCCGTTCACCGGCGTGACGAGATCGGGCGGCTGGCCGAGCATATCAACCATATGACCATGCGTCTGCGCACGGTGCACGAAGAGCGCGAGCAGGCCCGTTCTGAACTGGCCGCCGAGCGGCAGAATCTCGTGGATGCATTGGAAGCGCTCGGCGAGGGCTTCGTGGCCTATGATGAGAACGGCCTGCTGGTCCAATGCAACACCAAATTCCAAGACTACTTCCCAGAGCTTGCGGATGTAGCCGAGCCGGGTGTCGCCTACGAGACGCTCCTGAACCTGCGGACCAAGAAGGGCTCGGAGGCCGATGCCATTGCGCACCCGGAGCGGTTTGTTCAGGATCGGCTACGCGAGGCGGCGCGGGACACCGACGTGCGGGAATGCACGCTGGTGGATGGCCGGATCCTGCAGCGTTCGTCGTACCGCACCCGCAATGGCGGCCGCGTGGCAGTCTATGTGGACATCACCGAGATCAAGCGCGCCGAATCGAGCTTGCTGGAGCTCAACCGCGAGCTCGATGAGCGTGTGCGTCGGCGCACAGACGATCTGAACCTCGCAAACGAGCAGCTCCGTCAGCTCAACACCGAAATGCAAGCGCTTATAGGCTCCGCGCCTGTGGCGATCGTCTCCCTGTCGCTGGACCGGGAGGTCCAAACCTGGAATCCCGCTGCGATCGAGCTGACGGGCCTGGGTCAGGGCGACATCACGGCCGGGCTCAAGAACATAGTGGACGGTGAGAATCAGGCAGAGTTCGCAACCTTCCTGGACGCCGTCTACGCCGGCGAGAACCCGGCGGCGGAGGAGTTCCAGCTGCATCATCGCGACGGCACCTCGATAATCGCCAATGTGTCGGGCTCGGTCCTCTCGGATGCCCACGGCACGCCCAGCGGGGCCATTCTCATCATTGCCGACCGGACCGAGGCGCGGGCGCTACAGCACCAGTTCCAGCAGAGTCAGAAGATGGAGGTCGTGGCTAAGTTAACCGCCGGTTTGGCGCATGATTTCAATAACTTGCTAGCAATCGTCATCTCCAATCTCGAGATGCTGGAAAGCAGGGTGAGCGATGACGGCATCTCGCCAGACCTTGTTGCCGCCGCCATGCGGGCGAGCCTCTCCGGGGTCGCGCTGAACCAGAAGCTGCCGGCCTTTTCGCGCGAGCAATCCCTATCGCTGGAAGGGCTAGACCTAGACCGGGAGCTGCAATTCCTCCAGCCGCTGCTGCAAGTAACACTCAGCGGCCAGATCGCCTTCGAGACCGTGGCGCCAGACGATCTGTGGCCCGTGCTCGCCGACCGTGCTCTGCTGCAATCAGCACTCCTGAACATGGCCGTAAACGCGCGGGACGCCATGCAAGGCGAGGGCTCACTCACGATCAAGGCCGAAAACACCCGTCTGACCCAGGACCAGAACAAGGACGGGCTCATCGGGGACTATGTCGCGATCGAGGTGGCCGACACTGGCGAAGGCATGAGCGAGGAGACCATCGTGCAGGCCTTCCAGCCCTTCTTCACGACCAAGGGCTTCGGTGAAGGCAGCGGGCTCGGGCTTTCGATGGTCTACGGCTTCGTCAAGCAATCCGGCGGGCACGTGCAAATTGAAAGCGAACTGGACAAGGGCACCCGCATTACCATCTACCTGCCACGCGCCGAGTCGGCGGCGTCCACAGGCACCTCGGCGGCGGAGACCGGCGACGCGGTCCGCGGCAACAGCGAGCGCATCCTGCTGGTCGAGGACAACAACGAGATGCGCCGCGCGCTCGCCATGCAGCTTGGCGATCTCGGCTTCCACACGGTAGAGGCGGAGAGTGCCGCGACCGCTCTGGAACTCCTGGCCGCGAACGTCCCCGTGGACATTATGCTGACCGACATCGTCATGCCCGGCGGCATGGACGGGCGCGCATTGGCCGGACGCACGCGGGAGCTCTACCCAGAACTGCCCATCATGTTCATGTCAGGCTACCCCGCGACCAGCACCGACGGGTCGCAAGCGTCCTGGGAAGACCTCGGCGTCCGCGTGCTCGCCAAACCCATCCGCAAGGACACGCTGGTCCGGCACATCAGGGAGACCTTGCGCTTGGCCTCGTGACCCGCGCACGCTGCCCTCACAACGTAGGGGGGAGACATGCGGTCAAGCGACGGGCGTACACGAAGTGTGGTGACGGATCTGCCGGGGGCAGGCTGGGACTATTCGATCACGCGCCATCCCTATCACGAACACGAACGGCCCAAGGGCGCGCATTATTGCGTCTATAACCGCCGCCTGATGGCCGTCTGTTTCGATGACCATTCCACCGAAGACGGGTACTGGAAACTCCGCCGGGAGGCCGCATGCCTGCATACCGGCGAGTTTCCTTTGGAGTTCCGTGGCCCGGACGCCGAACGCTTGCTGGACAAACTCTTCACCAAGGACATCACCAAGGTCAAACCGGGCCGCTGCGGCTATGGGCTGGCCTGCTACGACGATGGTGGGTTGCTCGTGGACGGCATTCTGCTGCGCCTCGAACAGGACCGCTTCTGGTACGCGCAGGCGGATGGCGATTTCTATTCCTGGGCCCGCGCGCACGCGGCGGGGATGGACGTGGAGATCCTCGACCCAGACGTGTTTGTTTCCCAAGTCCAGGGCCCGAACGCACTGAAGACCCTCGAGGCAGCAGCGGAAGGCGGCCTGCCCGAGAAGTTCACCTATTTCGCGTGTCGACGCGTGAACCTCGGCGGGCAGGACGTGGTCATCACCCGCACGGGCTACACGAACGAGCTGGGGTGGGAGTTCTACACGGAGCCTCGCCACGACGCCGACGCGCTCTGGGCGCATCTGCACAAGGCGGGCGCACCCTACGGGCTGGAGCTTTTCGGGCTGGACGCCATGAACATCCGCCGGATCGAGGCGGGCATCCTGAACGCGGGCTCCGACTTCAACGCGACAACTACCCCCTATGCCGCCGGGCTGGGCCGGTTCGTGGACGAGGACAAGGGCGATTTCATTGGCAAGGCGGCCCTCGCGACAGCCGACCGCGCGCCCCGCTTGCATGGGATCAAATGCCCGAATGGCGAGCCGCTTATCTCGGGCGAGGTCATGGTGGGCGGCCGACCGGCGGGCACGGTCACGGCAGGGGCGACCTCTCCCTATCTCCGCCACGCCATCGGGTTCGCGCTGATGGACACGACCGCACCCGGCCCCGGCACAATGGTTGAGCTCCGCTGCAAGGACGGCTCCCTCCAACCGGGCGAACTGGTCGAGATGCCCATGTACGACAAAGCCTGTGAGATCCCGCGCGGCAAGCTCGTCAACATCCCCGAGCGCACCTGACCGCTTGCGCCGCGACGCCAATCCCTGTCTAGTCGCCGCGCACAAACGGGGGGCCAGCATGGAACAGCAGATCGCACATATCGCGGCACAACGGGTCGAGCATGTCACAGGGCGCCGCCACGCGGGCGACGCCGCCGAGACGGTCATCTCGCGGGACCAGTTCGCCGCTGCCTGGGACGAGATCACTTCCTGGCCCGGCTATGCACCGACACCGCTGCACAATCTGACGACGCTCGCCAAGCACATCGGCGTTGCCGACATCCACTACAAGGACGAGGGTCCGCGCTTCGGGCTTGGTAGCTTCAAGGCACTGGGTGCTGCCTATGCGGCCCTAACGCTGCTGGAACGAGAGATCGCCGTGCGCACCGGCAAGCCTGTCTCCCGCGAGGACATCAAGGAAGGCCGCGCAGTAGAGGCGGCGGCGGGGATCACTCTCTGCTCTGCCACGGACGGAAACCACGGGCGCTCACTCTCCTGGGGCTGTCAGCGCTTCGGCGCGCCCTGCCGGATCTACATCCACGCGGAGGTCAGTGAGGCCCGTGCCGACGCCATGCGGGCCTTCGGGACCGACGTGATCCGCATTGACGGCGACTATGACGAGAGCGTCCGGCTCTGCCGCGACGAGGCGGACGCAAACGGCTGGTTCGTGGTCTCAGACACCTCGTGGGAAGGCTACACCGAACCGCCCCGCGACGTGATGGCGGGCTATGGCGTTATGGCGGGCGAGACGGCCAAAGCCCTACCCGCCCCGCCGACCCATGTCTTCGTGCAGGGCGGTGTCGGGGGTTACGCCGCTGCCGTCGCCGCCTATTTCCGTCAGCACTGGGGGACGAATGCGCCGCGCGTGGTGGCGGTGGAGCCGGACCGCGCCGCGTGCCTTTACGCCTCCGGTGCTGCGGGGAAGTTGACGGCTGTCCAGATCGAGGAGGAGACGATCATGGCAGGCCTGTCCTGCGGCGAGCCGTCGCCGTTGGCTTGGGATATCCTGGCCGAGGAAGTGTTGGACTTCCTCCGCATCCCGGACGAGATGGTCGGGCCGACCATGCGCCTGTTGGCCAATCCGTTGGAGGGCGATCCCAAGATCGAGGCCGGTGAAAGTGCGGTCGGCGCGCTCGCGGCCCTGATCGCCGCGCGCAGCAATCCCGAGCTGTCCGCGCAACTGGGGCTCGATGCCTCCTCCCGCGTTGTCATGTTCGGCACTGAAGGCGTTACGGACCCCGAAATCTTCGCGCGCATCATGGCCGAAGCCGACTGACGGTCCGGCTGCATTCCGCCAGACAGAGTTGTGGTCCCCGCAAAAGCAGGTTTAGGTTAGGGTTCGCACAGCCCGGATGATCTGAACCCAGCCATGCTCGCCGTCTCGTATAATGTGTTTCTGCTTACAGGGGCCGGTGTGCTCGCGATCATCGCGGGATTCACCGGCCTGTCGTTGACCAACGGGCTCTCGCGGCAGCCCGCCAGCGCCCGCAAACCCGCCATCGTGAAGGCGGCAGCCGTGCTGGGCGGCGGCATCTGGTCCACGCATTTCGTGGCCATGCTGGCGCTGCAACTGCCCGTCGATGTGGTCTATGATCCCGTCTACACGCTCGGCTCCGCGCTGATCGCAATCCTCGTCACCGGCGGGGCGCTGCTGATCCTGCATTTTGCGGGACGCACGGACCAGCATATCGCGGCAGCCGGGCTGATCATGGGCACAGGCGTGGTTGCCATGCACTATGTCGGCATGTTCGGGATGCGCGGCTGCCTCCCGGTCTATGGCGTGTGGGGGTACGTGATCTCGACCGTCCTGTCCGCCGGAATCTGCATCGGCGCGCTGCACGTGGCCTACCGGAGGCGCACCGTGCGCGGGCTGATGGTCGGCGGCGCGATCTACGGCATGGCGATCCTCGCGATGCATTTCAGCGCCATGTCACAGACGGGGTTTCTGCCGCTCGACCGGGTCGAGCCGACCGCGCGCATGGTGCCCAATGACGTGCTCGCGATGATGGTGCTGTTCGCGGCCTTCCTGATCTGCGGGGCGTTCCTGCTGACAACGGTGACCCTGCGCGAGGGCCAGCCGGTGCCTGCCATGGCAGAGCCGCTCCCCGAGGCGGGCCCAAAACCGGAGCCGGATCCCACGCCCGCACGCCTGCCCTACGAGCAGGACGGCAAGACCTTCTTCGCACCCATCGAGGACATCGTCGCCATCCAGGCAGAGGGGCATTACACCCGCCTCCACCGCGTCTCGGGCCCCGCGTTCTGCCCGCAACCAATCACGCGTTTGGCCGAGGAGCTGTCGCAAGCACCCTTCCTGCGCACCCACCGCAGCTACCTGGTGAACCTCACCTATGTTGAGGGCTTCGAGCGGCGAAAGGATCAGGGCATGTGCCTCTTCGCCCCCAGTCTTGGCGTCGAACCGATTCCCGTCAGCCGCGCGAATGTGGCCGCGACCAAGGCAGCACTGGGTCTCTAACGCATCGCCACTCGTGCAAGCCAGTCGCCGTTCGCGCAGCGATACCCCCTCCAGTTCGTTCAAAGTTCGCCCTGCCCGCGGAATGCCCTAGCTATCGTGCCAGAATGCCGCACCAAAAGCGGCCGCCACATAGGGAGGAGGATGCTTCATGATCCCCGGAGCGTTTGAATATCATCGGCCCGAGTCTGTCTCGGAAGCCGCAGGACTGTTGTCCCAACTGGGCGACGAGGCCCGGGTTCTGGCAGGCGGGCACAGCCTGATCCCCATGATGAAGCTGCGGCTGGCAGCGCCTGAGCATCTGGTGGACCTGCAGGACATCGCCGAACTGCGCGAGATCTCGGTCGCGGGCGACACGGTCAGCATCGGGGCTATGGCGACGCAGGATGCGCTCATCCGCGACGGGGCGCTGGCCGGTGCCATCCCCCTGATCCGCGAGGCAGCGCTTCAGATCGCCGATCCGCAGGTGCGCTATGTGGGCACTGTCGGTGGCAATGTGGCCAATGGCGATCCCGGCAACGATATGCCCGGTCTGATGCAATGCCTCGGTGCCGAGTTCGAGTTGGTTGGCCCGCGCGGCACCCGCACGGTCGCGGCGCGGGACTTCTACGAGAGCGCTTATGTGACCGCCCGCGCCGATGAGGAAATCCTGACCCGGATCACGATCCCAGTGCCCGCGAACAAGGGCTACGCCTACGAGAAACAAAAGCGCAAGATCGGCGACTACGCGACTGCGGCGGCGGCGGTGCTGGTCGGCGACGGTCAGGCATCGGTCGCCATGACGAACCTCGCGGACACGCCGGTCTGGTCAGCGGATGCGGGCACGGCACTCGCCTCGGGCGATACGGACGGCGCCGTCGCTGCCATGATGGCCGCCATCGACCCCGGCGAGGACATGAAGGGCCCCGTCGCCTTCAAACAACATGTGGCCGAGGTGATCCTCCGCCGCGCCATCCTGCGCGCCCAGAGCCGCGCCTGACCTCATTCCCGCGCCGCACGGCGCATACAAGGACAGCGAGACATGTCAAAGACGCACATCAAGCTAACCGTCAACGGAAAACAGATCGAAGCACTGGCGGAACCCCGCACGCTGCTGATCCACTTCCTGCGCGAGGATCTGAACATCACCGGGCCGCATATCGGCTGCGAGACCTCCCATTGCGGGGCCTGCACCGTCGATATGGACGGCAAGTCGGTCAAATCCTGCACCGTCTTCGTCGGTCAGGCGAACGGCGCGGACATCACCACGGTCGAGGGGCTGACGAACCCGGATGGCACGCTCGGCGTGATCCAGGAGGCGTTCAAGGAGCACCATGGCCTGCAATGCGGTTACTGCACGCCGGGCATGATCACCCGCGCGCACCGGTTCCTTCAGGAGAACCCTGATCCGACCGAAGAAGAGGTCCGCATGGGCATGTCCGGCAATCTCTGCCGCTGCACCGGCTACCAGAACATCGTCAAATCGATCATGGCCGCAGCGCCCGTCCTCTCGGCCCAGAAGGAGGCGGCAGAATGAACGACATGACCCCAGAGGCCCGCAAGAATGCTCTCGGCGGCATGGGCTCGGCCCGCAAACGCGTCGAGGATGCCCGTTTCACCCAGGGCAAGGGCAACTATGTCGATGACATCAAGATGGACGGGATGCTGTTCGGCGATTTCGTGCGGTCTCCGATCGCGCATGGCCGGATCCTGTCGATTGACACCTCTGCCGCGCTGGAACTGCCCGGCGTGCACGCGGTCCTGACCGCTGCGGATCTGGAGCCGCTCGGCCTGCACTGGATGCCCACCCTCGCGGGCGACAAGCAGATGGTGCTGGCGGACGGCAAGGTACTGTTCCAGGGCCAGGAAGTTGCCTTCGTCATCGCGGATGACCGCTATGTCGCCGCTGACGCCGTGGACCTCGTGGACGTGGATTACGAGGAACTACCCGTCGTTACCGACCCGTTCAAGGCGCTGGAGACCGATGTGGTCCTGCGCGAGGACCTCGTGGGCGAAGGGGGCTCGATCCCCGACGGCGCGCACGGTCCCCGCCGCCACGCCAACCACATCTTCACCTGGGAACAGGGCGACAAGGCCGCCACCGAGCAGGTGATCGCTGGCGCCGACGTGGTGGCCGAGGAGATGATCTACTACCACCGCACGCATCCCTGTCCGCTCGAGACCTGCGGCTGTGTGGCCTCGATGGACAAGGTCAACGGCAAGCTCACGGTCTGGGGCACGTTCCAGGCCCCTCACGCGGTACGCACGGTGGCCTCGCTGATCTCAGGGATAGCCGAGCACAACATCCGCATCGTCTCACCGGATATCGGCGGCGGGTTCGGCAACAAGGTGGGCGTCTACCCGGGCTACATCTGCTCGATTGTCGGCTCCATCGTGACCGGTGTGCCGATCAAATGGGTCGAGGACCGGATGGACAACCTGATGTCCACGGCGTTCGCCCGCGACTACTGGATGCAAGGCAAGATCGCCGCCACCAAGGAAGGCAAGATCACCGGCCTCTGGTGCCACACGACCGCCGATCATGGCGGGTTCGACGCCTGCGCCGACCCGACCAAGTTCCCGGCCGGGTTCATGAACATCTGCACCGGGTCCTATGACATTCCGACTGCCTACCTGGCGGTGGACGGTGTCTACACCAACAAGGCCCCGGGCGGGGTCGCGTATCGGTGCAGCTTCCGGGTGACAGAGGCTGCGTACTTCATCGAGCGCATGATCGAAGTGCTGGCCATCAAGCTGGACATGGATGCAGCCGAGCTGCGCCGGATCAACTTCATCAAGGCCGACCAGTTCCCCTATCAGTCCGCTCTTGGCTGGGAGTACGACTCGGGCGACTACCACACGGCCTGGGACAAGGCCCTGGCGGCGGTTGGTTATGACGATCTGCGAAAGGAGCAGGCGCAGAGGGTCGAGGACTTCAAGGCTGGTAAGACCCGCAAGCTGATGGGGATCGGGCTCACGCATTTCACCGAGATCGTGGGCGCGGGGCCGGTCAAGAACTGCGACATCCTCGGGCTGGGCATGTTCGACAGCTGCGAGATCCGCATTCACCCGACCGGGTCGGCGATTGCGCGGCTCGGCACGATCTCTCAGGGTCAGGGGCATGCGACCACGTTCGCGCAGATCCTGGCGTCCGAGATCGGGCTTCCAGCGGATGACATCACGGTTGAGGAAGGTGATACGGACACGGCTCCTTATGGGCTGGGGACCTACGGGTCGCGGTCAACGCCGGTCGCGGGCGCTGCTACGGCGATGGCAGGCCGCAAGATCCGGGCGAAGGCGCAGATGATCGCGGCCTACCTGCTCGAGGTCCACGACGAC
>JBCDID010000080.1:0-11434 GCA_038749355.1 Pseudomonadota bacterium
CCGACCCCGTCCATTCATAGCCGTCGACCTGGGTCTTGCGATAGATCTCCGCCCCGTGCTGGCGCGCGCCTTTGGCCATGGCTTGCGTCACGTCGGCGGGGTTTATGTAGCCGTCTGTCGGGTGGTAGATGGCGCCCTTCAGGTCCTCGGTCCGGACCAATGGCCAGCGGGATCTGATGTCGGCGGGGGTGAGCCACTCGAACGGGATGCCTACGCTCTCGGCGGTGGACGCATAAAGCATGTACTCGTCCATGCGCGCATCCGTCTGCGCCATGCGCAGGTTGCCGACGACCGAGAAGCCCGCGTTCAGGCCGGTCTCCTCTTCCAGCTCCTTGTAGAACTTCACCGAATAGTCGTGGATGTGGCTGGTCGCGTAGCTCATGTTGAACAGAGGCAGCAGCCCCGCCGCGTGCCACGTCGACCCGGACGTCAGCTCGTCACGCTCCAGCAGCACGGTCTCCCACCCCGCCTTGGCCAGGTGATAGGCGATGCCCGCGCCAACTGCGCCGCCGCCGACGACAACTGCCCTAGCCTGCGTTTTCATGGCTCGCCCTCCCGGATGCGTGTGCTCTGGTGCGGGATATCACGAAATGGCGCGCGGGAGGCATCGACGCAGACGACACCGGGCGGATCATATGCGACCCCGATTGCGGCTACCCGGTAACAGACCTCACAGGCTGTTCAGGTGGCGTGGGGTAGTCTTTGGGCATTTGATGCACAGATTTTGGTTTGAAGGAGATTGGAATGTTCATGGCGGTATCGCGAAGAATGGCGCTGGCTGTGTCCGGAGCGGCGGTGGCTCTGACGACCAATCCGGTGGAAGCCGCTGTTCGGACGCCGCGCCAGACGGCGGGGCCGTTCTATCCTGAGCCAGAGGACCGTCCAGCGGATACCGACTGGGATCTGGTGCGGGTCGAGGGGCAGGTCCGCGCGGCGGGCGGCGACGTGATGTGGCTGGTGGGGCAGGTGCTGGATACCTCCGGCGTGCCGGTACCTGGCGTGCGCCTAGAGATCTGGCAATGCGATGTGAACGGGCGCTATCACCACCCACGCGACGCGGGCGAGGGACGCCCGAAGGACACCGGCTTTCAGGGGTTAGGCGCTGTCGAGACCGATGGGGTCGGCTCCTATCGCTTTCGGACCATCCGGCCCGTGGCTTACCCAGGGCGCACGCCGCATATTCACGCGCGGCTGATCATGCCGGATGGGCGGGAACTGGTCACCCAGATCTACCTGCTGGACGAGCCTGGCAATCGGGGGGATTTCATCTTCCGGAGCCTGGGGCGTCGTGGACAGGCAGCGGTGTCCGTAGACCCCGTGAGACGTGAGGACGGCGACCTGGAGGCGTTCTTCAACTTCGTGATCTGATTGGCCCTGCGGGCTCCGGTGCATCACGCCTCTTACGAGGCTTTGGATGCACCATACGCGCAGCGTGTCGCGTAGGGTGCATCCTTCGTTGTGCTTGTCACAACGTTGATGCACCGGGTCGTCGTCAGACGAAAAGCCCAGTTCGCTCAAACCGCGTCACATCCACCAGCCCAAGATCCGAGATCCTCAGTTCCGGGATCACTACCAGCGCCAGCAAGGAGTGCTGCATGAACGCGTTGTTCAGAGTGCAGCCGCATGCCCGCATGCCCTCCATCAGTTTGTCGGCTGCCTCTGCAACCCGGTGCGCCGGTTGGTCCGAGATCAGACCGGCGATGGGCAGCGGAATCAGGCCCAACTCCTCTCCCTCCCGGTAGAGTGCCACGCCACCGCCTTCGGTCCTCAGCCGGTTAGCCGCCAGCGCCATATCATTCTTCGATGTACCGACGACGATCATGTGGTGGCTGTCATGCGCGACGGTCGAGGCAAGCCCGCAAGGCGCACTATACCCGAACCCCGCGACAAACCCGTTCGTGACACCACCGGTTGCGCGATGCCGTTCGACCAGGGCGATCTGACAGGTGTCGCGGCCGGGGTCCATCTGAACGACGCCGTCCACCACGGGCAGTTCGCGGACGAGCGCTTTGGTCGGTGCCTGGTTCTCGATGACACCGATGACCCGTGCGTTTACCGACCCGGTCCCAAGCGGCGCCGCCACGTCAAAATCCGCTGGCACCAGATTTCTGCGCATGTTCACTGTCGCGCGGGTTTCCTCCGGATAGATGAACTCCGGCGCGGGGCCGAGCACGTGCCCGTCCTCGGCCACCATCCGCCCCTGAGCGATCACGCCGCGGATGGGCAGGGTCTCCAGATCTTCTGTCAGGATCACATCCGCGCGGCGCCCCGGCGTGATGGAGCCAAGCTCCCGTTCCAGTCCGAAATGCGTCGCGGTGTTCAGGGTCGCCATCTGGATCGCGGTCATCGGCGGCAGCCCCTCGGCGATCGCATGGCGAACGACCCGGTCCATATGCCCGTCTCTGATGAGCGTCCCCGAATGGCAATCGTCGGTGCAAAGGATGAAACTGCGTGGATCCAACCCCTTTTCAGTGATCGCGGTGACCTGTGCGGCCACGTCATACCAGGCCGAGCCCAGCCTCAACATGGCGCGCATTCCCTGGCGCACGCGGGCAATGGCGTCGGCCTCACGCGTGCCCTCGTGATCATCGGAAGGGCCACCGGCAACATAGGCATGGAAGGGCGCGCCCAGATCTGGCGATGCATAGTGCCCGCCCACGGTCTTGCCTGCCGCCTGCGTTGCCGCAATCTCGGCCAGCATCTTCGGATCGGCCGAAGCTACACCCGGGAAGTTCATCATCTCGCCTAGGCCGATGATGCCCGGCCATGTCATCGCTTCTGCGACATCCTCAGGCGTGATCTCGTGCCCCGTTGTCTCGAGCCCGGGCGCGGACGGTGCACAGGACGGCATCTGCACGAAAACGTTGATGGGCTGAATTTGTGCCTCGTCGTGCATCAGCCGCACCCCGGGCAGACCGAGCACGTTCGCGATCTCATGCGGGTCGACGAACATCGAGGTCGTGCCATGCGGCAGCACCGCGCGGACGAACTGGGTCACGGTCAGCATGCCGGATTCAACGTGCATGTGCCCATCGCAGAGGCCCGGAACCATGAAACGCCCGGCGGCGTCGATGACCTGGGTCTCCGGGCCGATCATGTTCCGCGCATTACTGCCACAATAGGCGAAGCGGCCATCAGCAATGGCGACATCGGTGCCGAGGATCAGCTCGCCGGAATGGACATTCACCCAGGTCCCGCCGGTCAGGACCATGTCCGCATGGGCTCGACCCGCGGCAACCTCGATCAGCCGCGCCGCGCAGTCCTGCCAGGGCGCGACCGGCATCGGCGCTAACCCGCCGCGCGGCGAACCGCGTCCAGCAGAGTGGCGGAGACGTAGCCGTCCGGTACCAGCCCGCGTGCCTGCTGGAACGCGCGCACCGCCTTGCGGCTGTTCGGCCCGATGATCCCGTCGATGCCCTGCGTGTCGAAACCGAGCCGGGTCAGAAGGTCCTGCAATTCCTGCTTCTCGGTGCGGGACAGAGGCCGGTCGCTGCGCGGCCAGGCGGTCGAGATCGCAGGCTTTCCGGCGATCCGGTCCGCGAGCTGGGCCACGGCCAGCGCATAGGAGGTCGAGTTGTTATACCGTTTGATGACCTTGAAGTTCGGGTAGACAGCCAGCGCCGGACCTCTGGCTCCCGCCGGAAGCAGGATTGCGACCTTGTCGGATGCGGGGAGCGAGCCCGTAGCACTCGTGATGCCCAGTCCTTCCCAGGCGGCGGCCGAACGCGTTCCCACCCCATCGGCCAGCGCGTAGTCGAACCCCTGCGGCAGGCGCACCTCCACGGCGGCGGGCGCACCGCGCTGCCACCCGAACCTGCTCAGATAGTTCGCGGCAGATGCCAGCGCATCAACGGCGTCCGACGCCCAGAGATCCCGCCTGCCATCGCCAGTGAAGTCCACCGCGTATTCGAGGAAGCTGGTCGGGATGAACTGCGTGTGCCCCATGGCGCCCGCCCACGAGCCCACCATGCGGCCCGGCGTGATATCGCCCGCCTGGAGGATCCGAAGTGCGGCCAGAAGCTGCTCTTCGGCAAAGGCCTTGCGCCGCCCCTCATATGCCAGCGTCGCCATGCTTTCGACGACCGGGATGGATCCGAAATTACCGCCGAAGCTGGTTTCGATACCCCAGATTGCGAGCACCACCTGCGGATCGACACCGAAGCGGTCGGCAGCGCGGTTGAGCATGGGGCGCTTGGCTTGCAGTTCGCGCCGCCCTCTCTGGATGCGCTTGTTTGAGACAGCGCTGTCCAGATACTCCCAGATCGCGCGGGTGAACTCCGGCTGGCGCGTATCGAGCTCCAGAACGCGTTCGTTCAGTTGCACCCCTGCAAAAGCCGCATCGAGGGTCGTTTGCGAAATTCCTGCCGCGCGCGCCTTCACGCGGAAGCCCTGCTGCCATTCCGAGAAGCTGCGTGGGGCGGAGGCGGTCTGCACAAGCGAGGGGTTCTGCGTGCCCGCGTTCTCGTTCGCAGCGGCCGGTTGGCCCGCATCGCCGGTACAGCCAGCGATCAAACAGACGATGGCGACAACAACGGATGGAAGATTGAGGCTGGGCGCCACCGGCATGCATGTTCTCCCTGGGTGCTGAGCCGACCTTAGCCGGTATAATTCTACGCGTCGAGACGCGCCCGTCTTGTGACCTGTCCGAACTCGGCCCGGCCTATTCGGTCCAACGCGGCATCCAGGGCTTCCGTCGCCACGCACATGTGATGAGCATTGGCGTGCAGCAGCAGGTTGGGTCCGGCGACTATGCCGACGTGACCCTTCCAGAAGATAAGATCGCCGCGCTCTGTCGGCTCGTTCGGGTCCAGGGTTCTCCCGAGTGCGGCCTGTTGCATGTCCGAGTCGCGGGGGCATTCCTGGCCAGCGGCGTGTCGCGCAGTCTGCACGAGACCGGAGCAGTCGAGCCCGCGGGATGACCGCCCGCCCCAGTAGTAGGGCACGCCCAGGAACCGCTCGGCGATGGCGACCCAGTCCGGTTCCGGGTTGTCCAGCGGGCGCAGGCATTGCATCGCGATCCAACGCTGCGTGCCGTCTCCGCGCGTCTGGACCGAGCCATAGCCGTCTTCCTCGACCGTGACGGTGACTTGTGCCCCGAATGGCAGCCGGGCGGTGCGTTGGACCTTCAGAGTGGGCGTGTCTGAGAGCCCGGCGCCCAAGGTCTGCACCACATGCGTGGGTTCCGGCATCTCGTCCAGCTTCTGGGCGGAGATATAGCCGACATAGCCGTCGCGGGCGCTTTGAACCCATGCCGATCCATCGGACGTGTCGTAGACATCCACCTGCTCGCCGAACAGAAGCTCCGTATCAATGGCATCGCTTCCCGGTTTGGTTCGCAGCGGAGTGACAGGCGAGATGATGGTCTTGCGCTCGGGGCTGACAAATCGCGCCGCCTCGACTTCGCCTCTGAGATGAACAGCCGCCAAGTCATCCCGCGCCGGAGTAAGCCGCGGGTCGCGGGTGGGGGTGGTCATTTGCCGTACCGGCCCTCGAGCATTCGGAGGATCGCGCGAGCGGCCTGGCATTCTCCACCTTTTGGACGTCCCGGTCGCGCCGCCGGGGTCCAGCCATAGATGTCGAAATGCGCCCAGGGCACATCGCCGGCGAACCGTCTGAGGAAGAGGGCTGCTGTAATAGACCCGGCCATTCCGCCCTTGGGTGCGTTGTCGAGGTCGGCCACATCCGGCTCGATGTCCCGTTCGTACCCGGGCCAGAGCGGCATGCGCCACATCGGGTCCGCCGCGGCGGCAGAGGCCTTGGTCAGATCAGCGGCCAAGTCTTCGTCATCCGTGTAGAACGGCACGACCTCCGGCCCGAGCGCAACCCGAGCCGCCCCTGTCAGCGTCGCCATGTCGATCATCAGCTCCGGCTTGTCCTCGACCGCGAGCGCCAGAGCATCGGCCAGAACCAGCCGCCCTTCGGCATCCGTGTTGTTGATCTCGACCGTCTTTCCAAGGCGCGAGGTCAGCACGTCGCCGGGGCGGAACGCGGGGCCCGCGACAGCGTTCTCCACGGCCGGGATCAGCACCCGAAGGTTTACCGGCAGGCTGAGGCTCATGATCATGTGCGCGAGACCGAGCACGGTCGCGGCCCCGCCCATGTCTTTTTTCATGAGAGCCATGGAGCCTGTCGGCTTCAGGTTGAGCCCACCCGTATCAAAGCATACGCCTTTGCCGACCAAGGTCACCTTCGGCGCGTCGGCCTTGCCCCAGCTCAGATCGATCAGGCGGGGCGCGTCCACCGCAGCCCGGCCCACCGTGTGGATCAATGGCAGATTGGCTTCCAGCAGGTCGGGCCCCTCGGTAATCTTCACCTCCGCAGTGTGGCGCTGGCCGATTTTCTGCGCGGCCGCGGCGAGTGCTGCGGGCCCCATGTCTGAGGCGGGAGTGTTGATCAGGTCCCTTGTGATGAACACGCCTTCGACCATGCGGATGAGGCGTGCCGGGTCGACACCGTCCGGCGCGAGCAGGTCAGCCGCGATCTCGTCCCCAGCCGACTTGTAGCGGGTGAACCGGTACCGGCCCAAAAGCCAGCCTAGGGCCGCCTCCTCGGCATCATCGGCGCCGAGTTCGTTTGAGATCTGGTACGTGCCGGCAGGCGCGCGACGAGCAAAATCGCCGAGATGGAACCGATCCCGTTTGCGGGACTGGGCATCGCCCCAACCGAAAAGGACGGAGTCGATCTGCCCGTCCTCGTCTGGCAGCATCACCGCTTGTCCCAGCGAGCCCTTGAACCCCTGTGCACGCGCCCACGTCTCCTGGGACTCTGTCAGCGCTCCCAGCGTGGCTTCAGCATCCGCACTGCTGACCAGGTTCACCGGTATCGGCGCGTCGTCGTTCGTTTGCGCGTCACCTTCCGCATCAGCGACGGCTTCTGGTTCGACGGATGCTTCGTCCTCGGACATTTCGGAAGGCAACATTGCGCGGTTTCTCCGGCAAGAAGGTCTTGATCGAGAGCCTAGTCAGTACGTCAGCTTACGCAAGTGCCAAGGTCTTTCGCGGATCTCAACCCGCAGTCGATGGTCGTGCGCTGGTGCAGTATTTGCCAAGTGCGTCGATAGATGCGCTACGGACCTCCAGCATCGGCCGCACGACCCTGGCGGCGCCGGTTCCGTTGACATGGCGCAGATCCCTGTTGGCTGCCGAGGCGTGTTGCGAAAGTGCCGAGAGGCCCAGATGCCCCGATGCCCCCGCGATGTCGTGAGTAAGGCGCAGGAGGGAGTCCACGTCGCCCTTGTCGGCCAGCATTGCCACGCGTTCCAGACGGTCCGCCAGTTCCAGCATGCCGTCGGCCAGCAGTTCCGATGCAACATCCGCGCCCAGATGGCCAGACAACCGCTCAAGATAGTTGAGGTCGAGGATCGGGACCTCAGGCTCATCCTTCCGTCCGGACCATGCAATCATCGCGACCTCCTGCTGATTCTCCACCCGGAGAGAATGGTTCAATTTCTTTCCCGATTGCTAACAGCAGGTGGTTAACGGTTCCTAACGCGTGGCGGCTACTTCCGTCTTTGGTGCTCCTCCAATCGGGGCATGATCTCGACGAAGTTGCAGGGACGGTGGCGGTAGTCGAGCTGCTTGGCCAGGATCTCGTCCCAACCGTCCTTGCAGGCGCCCGGGCTGCCCGGCAGGGCGAAGAGATATGTCCCGCCCGCAACGCCGCCGCACGCCCGCGATTGCACCGCCGATGTTCCGATTTTGGCCATCGATACATGCGTGAAGACGGTACCGAAGGCGTCGATCTCCTTCTCGTAGACGTCGCGGTGGGCCTCCACGGTCACGTCGCGGCCGGTCAATCCCGTGCCGCCCGTCGAGATCACTGCGTCCACCTCCGGGTCCTGGATCCACTCGCGCAGCTTCCCTGCGATGGTGTCGCGGTCATCTGGCATGATTGCTCGTGTTGCGAGGATGTGGCCCGCCTCCTCCAGTCGCCCCACCAGCGTGTCGCCGGACCGATCATCTTCGGGCGTCCGGCTGTCCGAGACCGTCAGGATGGCGATCCGAACGGGGATAAAGTCTCGCGTCTCGTCGATACGGCTCATGTGTTCTCTCCATCGAGGACAGCGCGGAGCGCCAGCAGGTCGCGCCATGCCAGCCGCTTGTCCTGGGCCTGACGCAGCAGATAGGCGGGGTGGAAGCTGGGCATGACCGGCAAATCCAGGCGCGGGTGCCGATGCCAGTTGCCGCGCAGGCGTTTGATGCCGGTCTGGGTGTTCAGGAGCGCCTTTACCGAGGTGTTGCCGACAGCAAAGATCACCTCCGGTTTCGCAAGCTGGATGTGGCGTTCCATGAAGGGCAGGTAGCTCTGCACCTCCTGTTCCGAGGGCGTGCGGTTTCCCGGCGGCCGCCATGGCAGGATATTGGCGATATAGACGGATTTTGCCGGGTCTTCGTCCGTGCGGGACTGCCCGATGGCGGCCAGCATCTTGTCCAGCAACTGCCCGGCGCGCCCTACGAAGGGGCGACCGATGCGGTCCTCGTCCGCGCCCGGCGCCTCGCCCACGACCATAAGTCGGGAGCCGGTATGCCCGTCCGAGAAGACGAAGTTCTTGGCCGTGGCCTTCAGGGGCGTGCCATCCCAGGATTTCATGGCCTCCGCGAGTTCTGCAAGGGAGTTGGCGCTTTCGGCCAATGTGTGTGTGTCGGGCGGGCTCTCCGGTGTTGGCACACCGGACCCGTGCCGCGCGTCTGCCCTTGCTTGTGCGGCACCGTCGGGCGCGCGCGGCTGTGCAGGCGTGGCGCTGGTGGCGGGTGTTGAAGGGGTGGGAGCGGAGGCGGCGAAGCGGTCTACGGGCGTGTCCGAGATTGCCTCATCCGCTCCCAGCTCCACCTGCCAGGCAAGCGCGGCGAGAAGTGCTGCATCTGTGGGCTCGGGACCCAATCTACGCGCCTTCCCTCGGATCGATCGGACCCAGGTCCAGCGCAAGGTCGGCCTCGAGTGCAGCGGCATAGGACAAGAGGTCCGCTTCACCGCGCAGCGCGCCGATCATCTGCAAACCCACCGGCAGCCCGGTTGCCGTGAACCCGCAGGGCAGGGACAAGGCCGGCGCCGAGGTCAACGTCACCGCATAGGCAATCGCCAGCCAGTCGATATAGGTGTCGAACACGTGCCCGTCGCATTCCGTGACCGTGCGGTCCTCCACCGGGAAGGGCGAGACGATGGTCGCGGGCGCGAGCAGCAGGTCGTAGGTCTGGAAGAAGGCCGCGTGGCTCTGGGTCATCCGATTGCGGATGGCGTTGGCCCGGACCATGTCCGCCCCTGTCAGGTCGTAAGCTTTCTCGATGTTCCAGATGACATCCGGCTTCAGCTTGTCGCGGTGGTTCTGAATGTGATCGTCGTGGGCTGTTGCGAAGGCGATGGCGCGGAGCACCTGGAAGGCGTCATGGGCGCCGGAATAGTCAGGGCTTGCTTCCTCCACGGTTGCACCGAGGGCTTCCAGACGGCGCGCTGCGGCCTCGGTCAGCTTGCGGACTTCCGGGTCGACAGGGGTCAGCCCGCCCAGATCGGGGCTGTAGGCGACGCGGAGCGGCACCCGAGGCGCCTCCGCCGCCGCCCGGAACGCGCTATCCGGCTGGGCAAAGGGCTCGCGTGCATCCGCCCCGGACATGGCATCAAGGAAGAGCCCCAGATCGCCGACGTTGCGCGCCATCGGACCCTGCTGGCCGAGCACGTCAAATTCGTTGGCCGAAGGACCCTGCGGCACACGGCCTCCCGATGGCCGCAACCCGACGCAGCCGCAGAAACTGGCCGGGTTCCGCAGCGAGCCGCCCATATCGGAGCCATGCGCCAGCCACGCTGTGCCCGACACCAGCGCTGCCGCCGACCCGCCTGACGACCCCGCCACCGAGCGGCTGAGGTTCCAGGGATTGTGCGTCCGCCCGAACACCTCGTTGAAGGTGGATGCGCCTGCCCCAAACTCCGGCGTGTTGGACTTGGCGTAGATCAACCCGCCATTGGCCTCGATCTTCTCGACCACATGGTCCGAGGCCGCGGGGACGTTGTCGGCATAGATGGGCGAGCCGTAGGTGGTGCGCACGCCCTCGACAGCGGAGAGGTCCTTGATGGCGATCGGAAGGCCCGCGAGCATGCCTTTGGCGCCAGAGGCCTGCGCCCGCGCCCGGTCGATGCAAAGGGTCGGAAGCGCGTTGATCCTGCCGTCGACCTCCGCGATCCGGGCCTCAAGCGCGTCCAGACAATCGGCCGGTGTGACCTCGCCAGATTGAAGACCGGCGACAACCTGGCGGGCGGTTTTCCTGATCAGTTCCATGCGCTCTCCCCATCTGGACTGACAGGTAATCGCGCCGGGCACATGGCTGCAACCCCCATGCAAGACCTTCTCCTCCTGGGCCAGACATCACATCCTTGCGAAAACAACCTTGGCAAGCCGACGCAATGGACCCTAGCATACCTGTGTCCACCATGCGGGGCCGCACCCTGCAAGAATAGGGGAGGGGACACATGAGAACGCGTGCAGCAGTAGCCTTCGAGGCCGGCAAGCCGCTGGAAGTCACCGAGGTCAATCTGGAAGGCCCGAAGGAAGGCGAGGTTCTGGTCGAGATCAAGGCGACCGGCATTTGCCACACGGATGAGTTCACCCGCTCGGGCGCGGACCCGGAGGGCGCGTTCCCGGCAATCCTGGGTCATGAGGGCGCGGGCGTCGTCGTCGAATGCGGCCCCGGCGTCAAGTCGGTCAAACCGGGCGATCATGTGATCCCGCTCTACACCCCCGAATGCCGGGAGTGCGACTACTGCCTGCATCCCAAGACCAACCTCTGCCAGGCGATCCGGACCACCCAGGGTGCGGGCGTGATGCCGGACGGGACCTCGCGGTTCACGACGCTCGATGGCGATCCGATCCTGCATTACATGGGGTGCTCTACCTTCTCGAACTACACGGTGCTGCCCGAGATCGCGCTGGCCAAGGTCCGCGAGGACGCGCCCTTCGACAAGATTTGCTATATCGGGTGTGGCGTGACCACCGGAATCGGTGCCGTGATGAACACGGCCAAGGTCGAGGCGGGCTCGCGTGCCGTCGTCTTCGGGCTAGGTGGGATCGGGCTGAACGTGATCCAGGGGCTGCGGCTGGCAGGCTGCGACCAGATCGTCGGCGTCGACCTGAACCCCGGCAAGATCCAGATGGCCCAGTATTTCGGCATGACGGACTTCGTGAACCCGAAGGAGGTCGAGGGCGATCTGGTGCCTTACCTCGTGGACCTGACCAAGGGGGGCGCCGATTATTCGTTCGACGCCACCGGCAATGTGAACGTGATGCGCGACGCGCTGGAATGCGCGCACAAGGGGTGGGGCGAGTCGATCATCATCGGCGTGGGCCCCGCCGGGGGCGGGATAACGACCCCACCGGTGCAACTGGTGACCCGCCGGGTGGGGCGCGGGGCCCCAATCCGCGGCGCGCGCGGGGGCCCCGATGTGGCCC
>JBCDID010000081.1:0-11340 GCA_038749355.1 Pseudomonadota bacterium
GTCACCGCGTGGCACCCGGACCAGTGCAATCGCCAGATCGCGCTCCAGTGTCCCTTTCGGCGCGGCGCCAAAGATGTGCAGCCCATCGCGGATCTGGCTTTCCTTCAGCTCGCAAAGGTAGGTGTCGAGCTGCTGCAGCGCCGTATCCTCGTCCATCTCCGGCGTGATACCCGCATCGAGATCCAGCCGCTCGGCGGAGACAAGCGTGCGGATCTCGCGGCGCAGGTGATTGAGGCGGCGGGGATCGACACCTGAGGCCTCGTAGTACTCATCCACGAGGGCTTCGAGGTCTTTCAGCGGTCCATAGGTCTCGGCCCGCGTAAGCGGCGGGGTCAGGTGGTCGAGAATGACTGCCGAAGTGCGGCGCTTGGCCTGCGTCCCCTCGCCGGGATCGTTGACGATGAAGGGGTAGAGGTGCGGGGTCGGGCCGAGCACCACCTCCGGGAAGCACTCCTCCGACAGCGCCAGCGCCTTGCCGGGCAGCCATTCGAGGTTCCCGTGCTTGCCGAAATGGATCACCGCATGCGCACCGTGGTGTTGGCGGATCCACGCGTAGAACGCGAGGTAGTTGTGCGGTGGCGCGAGGTCGGGGGCGTGGTAGGTCTCCTTCGGGTCCACATTGTAGCCGCGGGCGGGCTGGACGCCGACGACCACATGGCCGAACTCAAGGATCGAGAGCGCAAACCCGCCCTCGCCGACGAACGGGTCATCTTCAGGCTTGCCCCAGCGGTCTTCTATACGACTTCGAACCTCCCATGGGAGGCTCTTGTAGAAGACTTCGTAGTCCTCCAGCGCCAGCCTGACGCCGCCTGAGCGTTCTGCCCGGTCCGTGAGCCAGTTCGTCGGACCCGCTTGTATCCGGGCCATCAGATCGGCGGTGTCTTGGGGCGGGTTCTCTACCCGGTAACCTTCCGAGCTCAGCGTGCCCAGCATGTCCACCACGGATTGCGGGGTGTCGAGGCCGACGCCATTGGCAAGCCGCCCGTCCTTGTTCGGATAGTTCGCGAGGACCAGGGCGACGCGTTTCTCCTGAACCGGCGTCCGCGCAAGCCGTGCCCAGTTGGCAGCAAGCTGCGCCGTGAAGGCGACGCGCGTCCCCTCGGCCTTGTAGGTGGAGATCCGACACTGGGTGGCCTCGTCAAAGAAGGCCTCGGTCTTGAAGCTGACGGCGCGCGAAAGGATGCGCCCGTCTACTTCTGGCAGCGCCACGTTCATGGCGATGTCACGCGCCGAAAGCCCGTTCAGGCCCTTCGCCCAGGCCTCCTCCGTGCCACCTGAGAAGATCGCCTGGAACACAGGAACTCCGGGTCGGTCCAGAGGTGTGCCCTGGTAGCCCGTCTGCGGCGATGACACGGCGAAGGACGTGGCGTTCAGAACCACGGCAGGCGGAGCTTCGGCGAACAGTGTCTCCAAGGTCGCGGCGGAAACCGGGTCCTTCAGTGACGCCACGAAGATCGGGAGCGGGTTCAGGCCTTCCGCCATGCAAGCCCGCGCGAGGCGGTTCACCGGGTTCAGTCCCGCCCCCTGTACCAGAGCACGGTAGAAGACGATCGGCACGACAGGAGCATCCGGGTCACGCCAGCCCGCCTCAGCGGTTGCCAGATCGGCCACGCCCGCGCCCGGCCAATAGACCCCCGCCCGTAAGAGTGGGCGCGCCGCCGGTGGGGCCGGTTGGTCCCGATCCAGAAGGTGACTTGCATGCGCAAGCAGGTTGGTCATGTTCTCCGGCCCGCCTTCGACGCAATAGGCCCAGAGCGCGTGCCAGTCTGCATCAGACACGGTCGATGCCCGCAGGAGACTGGAGTCCGGTTTGTCATCACCGGGCAGGGCGGCGAACGCGACGCCTGCCTCGCCCAGCCGGGCGGAGAATTGCTCCAGCCCATAGCTCCAGTATCCCTCGCCGCCGAGCACCCTGGCAATCACCAGCCGTGCCTTGGTGGCTGTCTGGTCAAGATAGACGTCCACCGACATCGGATGCGAGAGGTGCATGAGCGAGGCGAGGCGCAAGCCCGGGGGGGCGGCCATCTCCGCGCGCGCCTCGGCGAGGGCTGCAAGCTCTGTGTCTGCGGCCGAGATGAAGATGACGTCTGCGGGGCTCTGACTGAGGTCCACGGCCTCTGATCCGTCGGTGGTCTCGCCCGGTTGTGCAAGGAGGAGGTGCATCAGGTCGACCCTGGCCCGCCGTGCGTTCCCGTGAGAGGGCACGGATGGTTTCTGGCACCGGGGTCGCCCAGCCGCTCGCGCAGGCCGGATATCGGTGCGGGATGGCCTGTGTTGCCTGACGCTTGTCGTGGGATTGGCCTCACAGGGTTTTCTCCATGAACACCGACGAGCCGTTGTCGACATATGTGCCGAAGGGGGCGATTTCCCGGTAACCGAGTTTGCGGTAGAGCGCGAGGGCATCGGGGCTGGCCAGCCCGGTTTCCAGCCGCACCAGATCGTAGCCGTCCTGTCGCGCCACGTCTTCCAAAGCGCCGACGATGCGGGCGGCGATGCCCTGGCCGCGGAGGGATATGGTCACGAAGATGCGTTTCAGTTCCCCGTAGCCCTCGCAGGGCGCGATGCCGCCGCAGCCGATCGGCTTTTCGTCCCGATATGCCGTCAGGAACCGCACATCCACATCCAGCAGCTGCTCGGGCGAGAAGGCATAGCGGTGCTCCGGCGCGTAGAGCGCGGCAAGCTCTGCCTCCGACTCGCCGATCATGGCAAGCGCGTCAGCCGACAATGCGTCGTCCCGCCTGAGCACCAGGTCTGTCATCCACCAATGGCTTTCCGGATGGCGGCCTGATCCAGCCCGTTGAGGCCGATCACCACCAGCCTGGTCTCGTGGGTCTCGGTGCCAAACGGTCGGTCGAAATAGGTGTCGATCCGGGGGCCGACTGCCTGCACCACCATCCGCATGGGCTTGCTCTGGACCGCGACGAAGCCCTTGAGGCGGAGGATGCCATGGGTGCGGATCACCTCCGCGAGGTGCTCGGCGAAGGCCGGGCCATCTGCGACCTCGCCCAGCGTCAGGGCGAAGCTCTCGAACTGGTCATGACCGTGTTCGTGTTCGTGCGCATGGTGGTTATGACCGTGGTCGTGGTCGTGGTCGTGGTCGTGGTCGCGGTCGTGGTCGTGGTCGTGGTGGTCGTCATGGTCGTGGTGATGGTGGTGATGCACCTCGTGGCGCGACGTCAGATCATCCTCCGCCCCGATGCCGAGACCGAGCAGCACGTCGGGTGCCACGCCCTCCGATGAAGAGCGGACCAGCTGCACGCCGTCGCGGGACTGCTCGGCAAGACCGGAGAGGACCGCGTCCACCTCGCCGCCCTCCATAACGTCGGTCTTGGACACGACCACCATATCGGCGCAGGCGAGCTGGTCTTCGAAAAGCTCGGACAGCGGCGTCTCATGGTCCAATTCGCCATCCGCCGCGCGCTGGGCTTCGAGTGCGTCGAGGTCATGAGCGAATTGCCCCGCTGCCGTTGCCGGGCCGTCGACCACGGTCACGACCCCGTCCACGGTAACCTTGGTGCGGATCTCCGGCCAGTTGAAGGCACGGACCAGCGGTTGGGGCAGGGCGAGGCCTGAGGTCTCTATGACAATGTGGTCGGGCGGGTCGGCGCGGTTCAGCAAGGTCTCCATGGTCGGAACAAAGTCGTCAGCGACCGTGCAGCAGATGCAGCCGTTCGAGAGCTCCACGATGTCTTCGTCCTTGCAGGCCGCGTCGCCGCAGCCCTTCAGCACGTCCCCATCCACGCCGATATCGCCAAACTCGTTGACGATGAGCGCGATGCGCTTCCCGTTGGCCTGGGCCAACAGGTTGCGGATAAGTGTGGTCTTTCCGGCGCCGAGGAAGCCGGTGATGACGGTGGCAGGGGTTTTGGCGGGCATGTTCGTGTCCTATCGGATGAGCGTCGGGATTGTGCGGCGGGTTTCCCACCCGGCGCGTTCCAGTTCGGGGTCCTCGTGGTCCTCTTGCGGGTACCCGAGGCAGAGATAGGCGATCAGTGTCCAGTCTTCGGGCACGTCGAGGTCGCGTGTGGCCTGGTCGGGGTCGAGGATCGACACCCAGCCGAGGCCCAGTCCGTGGGCGCGCGCTGTGAGCCAGAGCTGGAAGACCGCGCAGACGCAGGAGTATCGGCGCATCTCGGGCATTGTCGCGGCACCCAGGCCCGCGCCCTGATCCGTGGTCTCGTCGCAGAAGACGGCGAGATGCACGGGTGCGGCGTCGAGCCCTGCAAGCTTGAGACTGGCGTACGTCTCGCGGCGATCTGCCTCGCAGCTTTCCAGCGCATCGCGGTTGGCCGCCTCGAAATTGGCCCGGATGGCGGCGCGCCTGGCTGGGTCCTCCACGCTCACCCAGCGCCAGGGCTGGGACAATCCGACAGATGGCGCCAAATCCGCCTGTGCCAGCAGACGGGCCACCAAGTCGGGGCAGACCGGGTCGGTCAGAAAACGCCGGACGTCCCGACGCCAGCGGAACAGCTGGTCGAGGCCCTCGCGAAGATCTGCTCCAAACTCCATCAACTCTTGCGTCGCGTAGGGTGCATCCATGATGCACCCTTGGCGACCTTCCTCAGGCCGGGTTGTAGAGCCGGTCGTGGCTCAGGCCCGAACGCCCCATGACATCGCGCGCGGCTTTGGCTCCGGCCAGTACGGCGAGATCAGCAATGGGTTCGATCAGCACAACCAGCATGTAGGCCGCGCCGAAGCTCATGACGGCCGCAATGTTCTCGGCCCCGAAGCCCTGGCCGTAGAACGCCCAGAACGCGACCCAAGCGACAACGCCACCCTGATAGGCCGCCGACAGCTTGAGAGCCTGCATATAGCTGAGGTCCACATAAGCCGTGCCGTGGGCGATTATCAGTTTGGCCAGCATCCCGATGCCCAGCAGCGGCATCAGGAGCGTCGTCACGTTCACGAAGAACATTGGCAGGTCCGACGGCGCAAAGAACGTGCCCTGGATCGCCAACCCCGCGGCCAGTCCGATCGCCGCCGGTCCCATGCCGAGGATCAGGAACAGCGTGGTCCCCAAGATGAAGTGGACCTCGGAGATGCCAACGGCGAAGTGCGGCAGCAACTCGAAGAAAACGAATGTGCCAATGGTCGCGGCCACGGCGCGTACGCCGAATGAGGCGGCCGTATGGGTCTTCAGGTCGTCCCAACAGGCCTTTGCGGCCAACCCCGTGGCCCCCGCCGCTGTCACGTAAGCCAGCGCCATCTTGGCGCCATCGACGACTCCAGGTTCGATATGCATGTCTCAGTCCTCCTTGCCGTCACACCCGACGGCGGTTGATATGTGGCATGGCAGGTCTCCTGGCTCGCGGTGTGGTCTGGTGACCGGCTCCCCCGCCTTCCCGGCCCCGGCTCCGAAGAACCATGCGGCCAGTGGCATCCGGGGTCGCACACCGCTTACAGTCGCGGGGGCGGCTGCGGCATTGCACTCCCGGATTGGGTCTGTGCGCACCGCATTCCCTCTTGGCCCGTTTCCGCCTGAGGGCGGCAAGTATCGGGACCATGCGAGGCGGACAGTTCCGCAATCCGGAAAGGCCTGTCAAGCCGTCCGCTGCCTCGGGGTTTCAATAGATCAGAATGCGACCTTCTCGCGAACCCACGCGACGGCCGCCTCGGTGCTGTCTGCAGTTGGTCCGGGTGGTGGGGTCGGTCGGGCGACCATGATTGTGGTGAGTCGCATGTCCTCTGCGACATCCAGCTTAGCGGTGCCGGTTCCGCCCGCGTTCTTGGAGACGAGATGGGTTATCCCCAGCGACTCGAAGAGAGTCTGCTCCGCCTCTGCCGAAAAGGGCGGGCGGGCGATGAACTGCGCGATGTGTGTAGGCAGGTCGGGCACAGGTTCGACGGACCGCAGGGTGAAGGTGCAGTCGCCGCGTGCGACAAAGGGCTCGATCTCCTTGCGTCCGGTGGTCAGCAACGCCCGGGCACCCTCTGGGAGCTTGTCGGCAGATGCAGCTATGTCCCTGGCGCATACCCATCCAGTACGATCCGGCCATGGCGGACGCAACAATCGAAGGCGCGGCACCCCTGTTGCGCGCGCAGCTATGACAGCGTTGCCTTGCATCTGCACAGCATAGGGATGTGTTGCGTCGATCAGCAGCGCGATCTCGTTATCACGCATCCATGCCGCGAGCCCATCGGGACCACCGAAACCACCTGTCCTGGTGGGGCACGCATAGGGGGCCGGATCGGAGGTCGCTCCGGCGAGCGACGCCGTGATCGAGAGCACCGCGATCTCGGAGAGCACGCGCGCCAGCGACCGCGCCTCGGCGGTGCCGCCCAGGAGGAGGATACGCGTCATGCGCCCGCCCGAGCGATGATCGTGCCCGCACGGTCGACAATGATCAAATCGGCTTCAACGGGGGCGCCACGCAGGGTGTCACGGACCGTGATGAGGGCAGACTGAGCCACAGCCTCGGCCATGGAGGGGCCCGCGATCCCAAGGGCTTCCAGCGCAGTGTTGGCCCTGGCAACCTCGTTGTTGCCCGTGAGCTCTGCCAAGGCTGCAAAGTCCACCTGAGACCGGCCGGAATGCAGGTCCAGTGCGCCCTGACCGAGTTTGGTCATCTTTCCGATCCCACCTGCGATGGTGATCCTTGGGATTGGGTGGGTGCGCAAGTACTTCAGTAGACCCCCCGCAAAGTCTCCCATGTCGAGGCAGGCTGTCTCCGGCAGATTGTAGTGGGCACGGACGGTTGCTTCCGAGGTCGCGCCAGTCGCACCCATGGCGTGCGGGTGACCTGCAGCGCGAGCCACGTCGATGCCACGGTGGATGGACGCGATCCAGGCCGCGCAGGAGAACGGCCTGACGATGCCCGTCGTTCCCAGGATGGATATCCCGCCTTCAATGCCAAGGCGCGGGTTCCAGGTTTTGTGGGCGAGGTCTGCTCCGCCTGGGACCGAGATGGTCACATCAAAATCCGCAGTGGTGTTGTGTTGGGCCGCCACGTCGCGCAGGACGCCCGAGATCATTTCGCGTGGCACCGGATTGATGGCTGGTTCGCCGGGTGGGATGGGCAGGCCAGGCTTGGTGACTGTTCCGACGCCCTCGCCCGCATGGAAGCGGATCCCTGAGCCGGCTGGCGCATGTGCGATGCGGGTTCGGATCAGCGCGAGATGGGTCACGTCCGGGTCATCCCCGGCATCCTTGCGGATGGTGGCTTCGGCCCAGTCGGGGCCGAGGGCGTGATCCTCAACTGCAAATGTGGGCATCTGGCCGCGAGGAAGGGTGATTTCTACCGTATCGGGAACTCTTTCGGTCAGGAGGCCGATAGCTGCAGCCTTGGCACCCGCCGTGGCGCAGGCGCCGGTGGTCCAGCCGGTGCGAAGGCGACTATCCATGCCGCCCGGGCCACGACAATTTGACTAAAATTTGAGGCAACCGCGCCCCCTGTTACCGATCCTTCGATTCGGTGAATCGCCGGTCAACCACATTGGTTTCGCGACACGCGCTGCCTCAGCCGGACCGCACGCACGACCTGTCTGCCACAGATTGCAGGGCACGTGCCTCCTTGCAAGCCCCGGTTCTCGATAACGCAACGGAATGGCGCGAAATCGAGACATCCCGTCGCCCGGGGCTTTCGCAAGTGCGATGTATCCGACTATATCACGACGATGAGAACGCCACCGAACCTGCCGGTCGACAACTGGCCCGAGCTGTTGCCCGGGTGGGTTTGGCTTGTGGGCGCCGGGCCCGGTGACCCCGGCCTGATGACGCTGCATGCGTTGAATGCTCTCAGGCAGGCAGATGTGGTCGTCTACGACGCGCTGGTCGAGCCAAGCATACTTGAATGGGTGCGCCCTGGGGCTTCGGTCGAATATGCTGGCAAGCGGGGCGGCAAGCCTTCGCCGAAGCAGCGGGACATCTCGCTGCGGCTGATCGATCTCGCGCGCGATGGCAAACGGGTTCTGCGCCTGAAGGGCGGTGATCCGTTCGTCTTCGGGCGCGGCGGGGAGGAGGCTCAGACCCTGGTGTCTGCTGGCATTCCCATTCGCGTTGTCCCGGGTATTTCGGCGGGGATCGGCGGGCTCGCCTATGCCGGGATCCCGGTCACCCATCGCGACGTGAACCAGACTGTGACCTTCTTGACCGGCCATGACCAGACAGGTGACGCGCCGGGGGCGGTGGATTGGGAGGCACTTGCGCGCTCATCTCCGGTCATCGTCTGCTACATGGCGATCAAGACCTTGCCCAAGATCACCGCCAAACTCATTGATGCCGGACGCAGTCCGGGTGAGCCCGTCGCCGTGGTTTCGAATGCGACACATGGCGATATGGCGGTGCTTGATACAACACTCGGGAGCGCGGCTGCGGATGTCGTGGCCTCGGGCATCAAGCCTCCAGCGATCGTGTGTATCGGGGAAGTGGTGCGCATGCGGCAGGTCCTCGACTGGGTCGGGCAGATGTCGGGTGAGGCGCCGCGCGATCTCGATCCGCTCAGCGCCCGGCAGGTTCCCGACAGCGCCTGATGCGCGGGCTGGTCATTGCCGCCCCAAGCTCATCCCAGGGCAAGACGACAATCACGCTGGGCCTTCTACGGGCGCTGAGGGATCGAGGTTTGCGGCTGGGTTCGGGCAAATCCGGCCCCGACTATATCGACGGAGGCTATCACGAGACTGCGTCCGGGGTGCCTTGCATCACGCTTGATGCCTGGGCGAGCGGTGCCGATCAATTGCGTGCGCGGGCGGCCATGGCGGATGGCGAGATCATGGTCGTCGAGGGGGCAATGGGTCTCTTTGACGGTGCAGAGACTGCAGATGGTGGCGCGCGGGGCTCGACCGCGGATCTCGCCGCGGCCCTCGGGTTTCCGGTGGTGCTGGTCGTGAACGCCATGCGCATGAGCCAGAGCATAGGGGCGCTGGTCTCGGGGTTTGCGAACTGGCGCCCAGATGTCGAGATTGCGGGCGTTATCCTGAACACGGTGGGAAGCCCCAAGCATGAACGTATGCTGCGTGGGGCGTTGGAAGGCGTCAGCCCGGTCCTGGGTGTTGTCCATCGCGGACGCGATGATCCCGCGACGGGAAGGCAGTGTTTTGCATTCCCGACACGCCACCTGGGGCTGGTCCAAGCCAACGAAGTGCCGGAGATTGAGGATTACGTCCGGCGCATGGCAGCGATTGTCGAGGAACAGCTGGACGTCGATCGGATTGTCGCTCTTGCGCGCCCGTTAGCGGCGGCGCCTGTGCCGCGCCGCATCCCCCCACCCGCCCAACGTATTGCCGTCGCGCAGGACATCGCGTTCGGGTTCTCCTATTGGCACATGCTGGAGGACTGGAAAGCCGCAGGGGCGGAGCTGACTTTCTTCTCCCCACTCCGGGATGAGGCGCCCGATTCTGAGGCCGGGTTTGTGTTTCTGCCCGGGGGATATCCGGAGCTACATGCCGGACGCCTGGCTTCAAACGAGACCTTCATCTCTGGGCTGAAGGCGGCAGCAGCGTGTGATGCAGTGATCTATGGTGAGTGCGGCGGGTACATGGTGTTGGGCGACGGGCTGGTTGACGCGGATGGCGCGCGCCATGCCATGGCTGGTCTACTGTCGCTAGAAACCAGCTTCGCCGATCGCAAGTTGCATCTTGGGTATCTGGAGTTGGAAAGCACGGGGGGTCCGTGGACCGGCACCCTGATGGGACACGAGTTCCACTATGCCAGCACGCAACGGGCCGAGGGCGAACCTCTTTTTGCGGCGCGCGATTCCGCGGGCACCGCGCTCTCGCCAATGGGGCTGCGCGCAGGTCGCGTCATGGGATCCTTCGCCCATGTGATCGAGACCGGCCCCGCGCTCTAGGCTTGCCCCCAAATTCAGCGAAGCTGAATCTGCAAATTCATGCACATGAATTTGGCAGCTCCCAGGTCAGGCATCGGCCTTGCGTTTCGGGCGCAGGATGTGCGGATACGCGCCGTCATAGAGCGCCGAATCCCGAAAATCCGTATCGCTCAGCGCCGGACCGACAAGGATCAACGCTGTACGGGTGATCTTCTCGGCACGGACACGTTCTCGGAGAGTCTCGACAGTGGCCCGGATGAACAACTGGTCCGGCCAGCCGACACGATATGCGACCACAACCGGGCAATCCGCTCCGTAGTGGGGCGTCAAGACGCGTTCGATCTCCAGAAGGTTGCGGATTGAGAGGTGGATCGCAAGCGTCGCCCCTGTACGAGCGAGGTTCTCCAGATCCTCGCCGGGCGGCATGGCTGAGGACTTCATGGCGGTCCGGGTGAGAATGATAGTCTGTGCGACTTCAGGGATGGTCAGTTCCTGGCCCAGCGCCGCGGCCGCCGCCGCATAAGCGGGCACACCGGGTGTGATCTCATACGGGATGTCAAATGCCTTCAGTCTGCGGATCTGCTCCGCAATCGCGCCATAGAGGGATGGATCACCGGAATGTACCCGCGCCACGTTTTCGCCGCGTCCATGCGCCGCCGTGATCTCTTCCATAATATCGTCCAGCGTCATAGGCGCGGTGTCCAAGACCCGCCCCTTGGCCTCGGCAACGACCGCTTCAGGGACCAGCGAACCCGCATAGAGGCATACAGGGCAAGACCGGATCAGCCGTAACCCCTTCACGGTGATGAGGTCCGGGTCGCCGGGCCCGGCGCCGATGAAATGAACCGTCAATGTCCCCGTCCTTCTTCCTGTCGGATCGCTCTCGATTGTTATTCTATATTGTTCGCGGCCTGAACCTCGCGCAGGAAGCCGATGATCAGGTCGAGCCTATCATCCGAGACCCCTCCGATCGCGGGCATGTCGCCAAAAGGCCAGTTCCTGGCCCGCGCCCCGTTGCGTACAGCAGATACGATTTCGGCGTCCCGGTAGAGGGTGCGCCCATAAAGTGTGTGGATGAGCACGGGACCGCTGTCCGATCCCTCTCCATAAGCGCCGTGACAGGCCCCGCAGGATGCAGCGAAGTGCTCTCGCCCTTCATGGGCGCTGATGGACAGGTTCGGAATGACCAGCCTGCCGGATCCGCCGTCCGAAGGAGCGTCGTCTCCGCTGAGCCCGACAAAGATCACGGCCGGTGCCGCGATCATGTCCAGGGTGAGCGATACTGCGCGGATCACTTACCGCCATCCGCATGCTTCGCGGCATATCCGCGGGGCGTGAACATGCGTGGGCGTCCACCGACCGGCACGGTGTGCGTCTGGCTGGAGCCGATCAGAACCACCGTCATCATGTCCACGTCGTCGACTTTCACATCGGCCAGTGTCGTCAGGTGCAGTTCCTCCTCCGCCCGGCCGAGGCTGCGCGCGAGAAGGACTGGCGCCGAAGGCTGACGATGGCAAAGAAGGATGTCGATCGCGTTAACGAACAGGTCGCGGCGCCGTTTCGAGACCGGGTTGTA
>JBCDID010000082.1:0-11313 GCA_038749355.1 Pseudomonadota bacterium
GTGATCAACAGCTTTGCCAAGTACCACTCGATGACAGGCTGGCGCATCGGCTGGATGGTGGTGCCGGAGCACATGGTCCGCACGGTGGAGGCGCTCTCGCAGAACCTCTTCATCTGCCCCTCGCACGCCAGTCAGGTCGCGGCTCTCGGCGCGCTGGATGCCACTGAGGAGCTGGAGGGCCACCGCGCCGTCTACGCTGCCAACCGCGCCCGCCTGATGGAGGCCCTGCCTGCCATGGGATTTCAGGACATCGCGCCCGCGGACGGGGCCTTCTACATCTACGCGGACATCTCGAAGTTCTCGAATGACAGCACGGACTTTGCCCGCAGGCTGTTGCAGGAAGGCGGCGTGGCCGCGACCACGGGGCTCGATTTCGATCCGGTGCGCGGGCACTCGACCATCCGTTTTTCGTTCGCGCGGACCGAGGCCGAAGTTATCGAGGGCATCCGCCGTATCGGCGATTTCGTGTCCTGAAACACGGCTCACGCGGGGGTTCGAGGCACCACGATCCGTCGTTCGGTAGCCGAGCACATCCGCCCCGGATGGAGATACACTGTGTATATCCCCATGTACCTCCGCAAAACGGATATCGGGTGATGAGATCACAGGATATCGCCCATATCCCTGTGTACTTCGGGTGAAAGCGGCCCGACGAGAAACGGCCCCGGATTGACCCGGAGCCGTTCGAATTGCATAGGCTTTGGTCGAGGCGTTTAGTTCCGGCCGAAGGACCACCAGCCGCGACGTTTGGGTTTATCGGACTCTTCCGGCTGAGCCTCGGAGGCAGGGGCGTCGGTACCTGCTGTCTCCAGCTCCGGCTCGGCTTCGACCTCCGGGACGTCTTCTGCTTCCGGCTCCGCTTCGGCGACATCGGCGTCGGGTGCATCGGCAGTCGCTTCCACTTCAGTAGCCTCTGCCTGAGCCTCCTCGGCTACCGGCTCGGCCTCCACAGCCGGAGCATCGGCATCGGATACAGCCTCCTCCGAGACTTGGTCTTCGGCGACCGCGCCCTCAGCCTGGGCTTCGGCGTTCGGTGCCTGGTCCTCGTTGTTCCGGCGACCTCGGCCACCGCGACGGCGGCGGCGGCGGCCGCGGCGGCCGTCACCGTCCTCGTCACCATCCTCTGAGGAACGCGCTTCGGTCTGCGACTGCTCCTCACCCTGCGCCTCGTGACCCTCGCCGCGCTTGCGACGCCCGCCACGCTTGCCACGGCGGCGGCGCGACCGGCCGTCGTCGCCATCGCGTTCCTCGTCGACAACCTCGGCCTCCTCGACCACATCTTCCGCCACCGAGGTCGCGCTGATCACGTCCGGGACCCGAGGCGCCTGACGCGTGGAAGTCTTGGAGCGTTCGATCTCGAACTTCGGGCTCATCAGCGTCGTAACGGCCATCACAGCAACTGTGATCTCGTGGCGCTGTTCCAGCTGAGCTACGTGCTGGCGTTTGTTGTTGATCAGGTAATTCGCCACATCGACCGGTGCACGGACGACGATCTCGTCGGCACGGCCGCGCAGTGCTTCCTCCTCGACCTCCCGCAGGATCGACAATGACAGGTTCTCGTCCGACCGGATCAGGCCTGTACCATGGCAGTGCGGGCAGGGCTGGGTCGTCGCCTCCAGCATCCCCGGACGGAGCCGCTGGCGCGACATCTCCATGAGCCCGAAGGCGGAGATCCGCCCGACCTGGATGCGTGCCCGGTCGTTCTTCAGCCGATCCTTCATGCGCTTTTCGACGGCCCGGTTGTTCCGGTTCTCGTCCATGTCGATGAAGTCGATGACGATCAGACCTGCGAGATCTCGCAGCCTGGCCTGGCGGGCCACCTCGTCGGCGGCCTCCAGGTTGGTCTGCAGCGCCGTCTCCTCGATGGAACCCTGCTTGGTGGCGCGGCCCGAGTTCACGTCGATGGCCACCAGCGCCTCGGTCACACCGATCACGATGTAGCCGCCCGACGTGAGCTGAACCGTCGGGTTGAACATGCCGTTCAGGTAGCTCTCCACCTGATAGCGGCTGAACAGCGGGATCTGGTCCGTGTAGGGCTGCACGTTCTTGGCGTGCGACGGCATGAGCATCTTCATGTACTCTTTCGCCTCGCGGTAACCGGTCTCGCCCTCGACGAGGATCTGGTCGATCTCCTTCGAATAGACGTCCCGGATCGATCGTTTGATCAGCGAGCCTTCCTCGTAGATCAGCGTCGGCGCGACCGATTGCAGGGTCAGGTCGCGGATCTGCTCCCACTGACGGATCAGAAACTCGTAGTCGCGCTTGATCTCGGCCTTGGTGCGTTCCGCGCCCGCGGTGCGCACGATCAGCCCCATGCCCTTGGGCACGTCCATGGCCGAGGTCACCTCACGCAGCCGCTTGCGGTCCGACGCATTGGTGATCTTACGGGAGATCCCGCCACCCCGCGCCGTGTTCGGCATCAGCACGCAATAGCGGCCCGCGAGCGAGAGGTACGTGGTCAGCGCCGCGCCCTTGTTGCCGCGCTCCTCCTTGACGACCTGCACCAGCATGATCTGGCGGACCTTGATGACGTCCTGGATCTTGTACTTGCGGCGGAGACGGGTGCGGGCCTTGGCGACTTCCTCCAGGGTGTCCTCAGCCCCGACCTCGTCGACTTCCTCGGGCGCGCTGTCATCGTCATCGCTGTCCGGGGCTTCGTCGTCATCCGACTTGCGCGCCTCAACCGGTGTGTCGTCTTCTTGTTTGGGCTCTTCTGCCTTGGTCTCCTCCGCCTTGGCCTCGTCCTTCTTGGACTTGCGGCTGCGGCGGCGTTTCGGTTTCGGAGCCTCCGCTTCGGCCTCGGCGGTTTCCGCCTCCGGCTGGTCCGGTGCTGCGTCCGCATCGACCGGAGCGTCGGCGGCACCTTCGGCAGCAGCGACTTCTTCGGGGGCGGCCTCCTAGACAACGGCGTCCGCAGATGCCGCATCTTCGGTGGCAGCCTCGGCAGGCGCCGCTTCGGCCTGAGCCTCCTTGGCTGGGGCCTCTGCCACATCCTCTGACGGGGCAACCGCTTCCTCGACCGCCTCGGCGGCTGCATCGCCGGTCAGAGTCTGGGCGCTCGCGGGCTCGCCGACCAGCTCGGTCACCGCTTCCTCATCCTCAAGGCCTGCGCTTTCAGCGATGGTCTTGGGCGCCGTTTCCTCGCTGTTCTCGTCCTCGACGGGGCTGTCCTCGGGCGCCTCGTCAGCCGCCGCGTCGGCAACAACCGCATCCTCCTGGACGTCATCCGCCGCCGGGGCTTCCGCCATCTTGACGGCATCGTCCGCGTTGTCCTCGGCCGCGTCTGCGGGTGCCTCAACCGGCTCATCCGAGGCCGCCTCGATCTCTGTCTCTTCCGTGGCATCCGGAGCCGCCTCGGCAACGTCTTCGGCAACCTCCTGGGAGGCTTCGGCAATCTCGACGGTCTCAACCGTGTCGTCTGAGGCATCGGACGCGAGGTCGGTAACTTCCATCCCGCCGGGCGCATTTTCCACAACATCAGTCACTTCGAGACCTGCCGGGCTGTCGCCCTCGGCCACATCGGCAACGACGTCGATGACCTCGAGGCCTGCCACAGCGGCCGCGGCCTCGTCGGAAGAATCATCCTTCTTCTTGCGGCCCCTGGTGCGTTCCTTGCGCGGCTTGCGTTCGCGCGAGCGCTTGGGCTTCGCCTCGTCCTCTTCCTCGCGGGCGCGGCGGGCTTCCTCCTCGCGCTCCTCTTCGGCCAGCAGCGCCTCGCGGTCGGCCACGGGGATCTGGTAGTAGTCGGGATGAATTTCGGCGAAGGCCAGGAACCCGTGCCGGTTCCCGCCATACTCCACGAATGCCGCCTGCAGCGACGGCTCGACCCGCGTAACCTTCGCTAGGTAGATATTGCCTGCAAGCTGCCGTTTGGTGATCGATTCGAAGTCGAAATCGTCGACCTTTTGTCCGTCCACCACCACGACCCGGGTCTCCTCCGGGTGGGTGGCGTCGATAAGCATTTTCTTAGCCATGTACTCTCTCGACACGCCGGAGGGGGCCGGGACACGCGTGTGCCCGGATCTCTGGAGTGCCGCTTTCTTTCGCTGGATGAGGCCGCCCGCCTGGCGCGCATGCTGCCTGGGCAATCGGGCCCGGGCAAAGGAAGCGCGTATGTGTTGTGGCGGCGTATCATCGTCTCTCTTCTCAGTGCCGGGGAAATCCGGCTACGGTGAACTCTTTCGGCGGACATGCCGCCTGTGGGGCTGAAGAGGGTTCTGCGGAGCGACGCGCTCGTCCGTTGCCGCCGAGAGCGACGGGCCATTAGGTGGCCACCGTCGACATCGAGGTATCGGGGCGCGGGCTTTGACCGCAAGGGCTTCAACCCAGACCTGCTATAGACGCAAACGGGATTGTGTGACAATCGGATTTTGCGCCTGCGCTCTATGTGTTATCAAGCTTAACAAAACACAATGGCCACACTGTCAGGGCAGGGCAGAGGCATGCGGGCAATCTGGGCGATTTTGGTCGCTGTTCTTTTTCATCTGGTGGCAATGCTGCCGGCAGCAGCGGTCGATGCTGAGGTATTGCCGAAAGTGTCCGGCATGACGCATGGCGTGCACGGGCCGCGGGTCCGGCTGATCATGGATGTCGATCCCGTGCCTGCCTTCGCCGCGTTCACCCTGCGCAACCCGGATCGGCTGGTGATCGACTTTCCGGCATTGGAATGGGCGCTGCCCGAGCTCGACATTACCAAGATTCCCTACATCAATGAGGTCCGATACGGCCTGTTTCGTGCGGACCGTGCACGAATAGTCATGGACCTGTCGGAGCCCGTGCAGGTCGAGCGCATCTTCTCCGAACGTCCGCGGGGCAACGAGCCCGGTAAACTGGTGGTCGATCTGTCGCCAACCTCGCGGGCGGAGTTCGATGCCCGCGCGGGTCTGCCGGAGCACGCAAGGTGGAAGAGCCTGCCGCCGCCCGTGCCCGACCGTGGCAACGGTCAGATCATCGTGGCCATCGATCCCGGTCATGGCGGCGTGGACCCGGGCGCAAGCTGGGGCCGTCTGAAGGAAAAGCGCGTGGTGCTGGCCTTCGCCAAGGTGTTGGCCGAGGCGATCCAGGCGCGCCCCGGCATGACCCCCTACCTTGTCCGCGACAAGGACGAATTCGTGCCGTTGGGCGAGCGTGTCGCCCGGGCGCATAGGGCAGGGGCCAATGTCTTCCTGTCCATCCACGCGGACCGGGTGGCAGAGGGAAAAGCCTCGGGCATCACGATCTATAAGCTCTCGCCGAAGGGCTCCGACAAGGCCGCAACCCGGCTGGCGGAACGCGAGAACCGCGCCGATCTGCTGGCAGGGGCCGACCTTTCCGGGGAGAGCGACACACTGGCGCGGCTATTGGTGGAACTGGCGCAGCGCGGCACCAAGGAGGAATCGGACAAGCTGGCGACATCGCTCCTCAGCGCGATGCAGGGCGAACTAAAGCTGTTGCGCACGCGCCCCATCCGTCAGGCCAATTTCCGTGTGTTGAAGGCGCCGGACATCCCGTCGCTGCTGCTGGAGATCGGGTTTCTCGACCATGCGGCCGATCGGAAGCGGCTTATGGACCCGGAATGGCGGCAGAAAGCGGCGACCCGAATGGCAAAGGGTGTGGCCGACTGGACACAGGTCGCGAGCCCCGGTTTCCTGGACACGCGCTAGACCGCCGGACGGAAAGGCCCGAGTTGTTACTTCCCCATTGCGGGGACTGTGATATGAACGCCGCACACCATGGTAAGCTGACACGTCATGATCCGTCTGATCGCATCGCTGTTCTCCAACCTCTCAATGGCGGGGATCCTCGTCTTTGGCGGGTTTGCGGCCGTGGTCCGGATCTATGGCGCCGATCTGCCCAGCACCGCGGAGTTGCGCAACTACCAGCCCCGGATGCTCAGCCGGGTCTATTCGGGCGAAGGTGAGCTGATCGCCGAATACGCCCGCGAACGGCGGATCTTCGTGCCCATCGACGAGATACCGGATGTGGTCAAGCACGCCTTCATCTCGGCCGAGGACAAGAACTTCTACAAACACCAGGGAGTCGATGCGGCCGGGATCGCGAAGGCGATCTACCGGTTTGTCTCCAACCGTCTGAAGGGCGGCAACCGGCGCCCGGGTGGTGCCTCGACGATCACCCAGCAGGTGATGAAGAACTTCCTGCTGACCTCGGACAGGGCCTTGGAGCGCAAGATCAAGGAGGGCATCCTCGCCGTCCGGGTCGAGGCGCTGATGTCCAAGGACCAGATCCTCGAGCTTTATCTGAACGACATCCCGTTCGGGCAGCGCGCGCACGGGATCGTGGCTGCTGCCGACAATTACTTCGGCAAGACGCTTGAGGAGCTCGCGCCGCACGAGGCGGCCTATCTCGCGGCATTGCCGAAGGGCCCGAACAATTATCACCCGATCCGCAATCGGGACCGCGCCGTCGGCCGTCGTAACGACATTCTGCGCGAGATGTTCGAAAACGGCTATCTCGACCGGGTCGACTACCGGGCCATGCGCGATATGCCGCTGGAGACGGTGGTGGCGCAGGGCCGTCAGAACCTGATCCAGCGCACAGAGCCGAACTATTTCACCGAGGAAGTGCGCCGGCAGGCCATACGCGAAGTGGGCATCAAGAACCTCTATCGCTCCGGGCTGACCGTCGCGGCTACCATCGACGATGAGCTACAAGGGATCGCGGCGCGCGCGCTTCGCCGCGGGCTGGAGCGCTATGACCGGGGCAGGGGGATCTATAACGGCCCGATCACCAGTATGCCGGAAGTGAAGCAGGGCGAGACCGGGATCTGGCGCGAGTTGCTGGCCAAGGTCGACGCGCCCCGCGACATCGCCGGGTGGTCGCTGGCCGTCGTGCTGGAGGTGGGCGAACAGACCGCCATTGTCGGCATCGAGACCGAGGATGACAGCGAAACCCACCGCCTGCGGTTGTCGCGGGAACGCCAATGGGTCAAGCGCAGCCCGCAACGGCGCGGGTCGCCCCGCAAGGCTGCGGATTTGTGGGAACGCGGCGACGTGGTCCATGTGAAGCGCGAGAATGAAGGCTGGTCCATGCGCCAGGTGCCCGGCGTTCAGGGCGCGTTCATGGCGATGGATCCGCATTCCGGGCGCGTTTTGGCACTGCAGGGTGGGTTCTCGTACGAGGTTTCCTCGTTCAACCGCGCCACGCAGGCGCAGCGCCAGCCAGGGTCAAGCTTCAAGCCGTTCGTCTATGCGGCGGCGCTGGACATGGGATACCGGCCCTCGACCATCGTGCTGGACGAACCCATCGTGGTCGGCTCGGGCCGCAAGGCGTGGAAGCCGAAGAACTCGTCTGGTCGGTTCTCGGGGCCACTGCCGCTGCGCCGGGGGCTGGAGCTGTCGAAGAACCTGATGACCGTGCGCATCGCCCAGGCAGTCGGCATGGATCGTGTGGGCAACTACGCGGAGCGCTTCGGCGTTTATGACGCGATGCCGGAGCACCTCTCCTATGCGCTAGGCGCGGGTGAGACGACGCTCTGGAACATGGTCGCCGCCTACGGGATGTTCGCAAATGGTGGCAAGCGGGTGCGTCCGACGGTCATTGACCGCATTCAGGACCGTAAGGGCGACACGCTGTTCCGCCACGACCCGCGGTTCTGCCGGGGCTGCGACTCGTCGAATTTCGGCCCGGACCGCACCCCGATCCTGTTCGACCAGCGCAGCCAGATCATGGACCCGGTCACGGCCTATCAGCTTGTGGACATGATGCAGGGCGTGGTCAGCCGCGGCACGGCGAAGAAGACCGTGGGTGGGCTCGGCTTTGCGGTGGCGGGCAAGACCGGGACGACCAACGATTCGAAGGACGCCTGGTTCGTGGGCTTCACCAAGAACATGGTGGCGGGCTGCTTCATTGGCTATGACACGCCGACGCCTATGGGGCGCGGGGCTTATGGCGGGACGCTCTGCGGGCCCGTGTTCCGCGAGTTTATGCGTGATGCGATGAAGACACGGTCACCCGGTCGTTTCACGCCGCCGCGCGGTGGCGGGATCGTGACGATCAAGGTCCATGCCGAGACCGGCGAACGCCTGCCCGACGATGCCGAGGGCCCGCATGTGCTGGTCGAGACCTATAATCTGGGTATCGATCCGGAGATCCTGATCGGCGAGGACGAGGCGCTGGCGCTTCTGGACGACACGGCGCTCTTTGGCTCTTATGGTGAGGATCTTCCCTTCGTTCTTCCGGAGGGTGATGACGCGCCGCTGCCAAGCATCAGCACGTCCTCGGGCAGCTCGGGGAATCGTCCGGCCGCAGGGCAGGGCGTCTCTGGCGGTATCGGGCTCGGCACTGGCGGGGTCTACTGACGCGTCAGCAGACGCCCCGTTCTAATTGCACAGAATTTGCTGAACGCCGCGTGACGGTTCCACGGAACGACGCGTTCAATCCCCACAGACTGATCGCAATCAACCAATGGAGTACGCTATGACCCGCGTGCACGGGCGTTTTGTTGCCCCCGCAGTTCTCGCCGTTTCACTTTCGCTGGCAGGGTTCGCGACAGGTCCAGCAAGTGCTGCTGCGATTCTGACCGCAGCTGATACAGTGGACGCCGGACACTCGGTCGAAATCACCCTTCCCGCAGATGCACGGGGCTGGATCGAGCTTTGGGGCCCAGTGCAGGGCATTGCCGGCAGCGCGCCCAAGACGCGCCAGCTGCGGGTGCCGGTCACAGGATCGAGGATGGATCTGGACCCCAATGTCGCACCGGGCAGCTATCAGTTGCGCCTTGTCAGCCTGGACGGGGACGTTCTGGCCAAACAGGCGCTGGACATCAGCACCTCGCCCGTGGCGTTGAGACTGCTGGAACGCGCGGAACCGGGTGAGACTGCGGAGCTGACTTGGTTCGGGCCTGCCGCCCCCGGCGACCGTCTGCTTGTGGTCGCTGAAGGATCCGGCACTCCGGTGCACGAGGTGCCCGCCCTTGGCAATGCCGCCCGCGAGAACGTCACCGAGATCCCGATGCCGAGCCAGCCCGGCGCTTACGAAATCCAGTACGTCACTGGGGCGGGCATTGTGTTGCACGCACTGCCGGTCGAGGTCTCGGAGGAACGGGCCTGGCTGCGCAGCCCGCTGGGTGTCGCGGCGGGCCAGATCTTCGAGGTGACGTGGAATGGGCTCGCACGTCCGGGCTACGCCTTCGTCATCACTGCGGCGGAAGGCGGCGAAGCCGTGGGCGAGCCTGTTTCAGGCACAGTGGATGGCCGGACCGTGAGCGCCACGCTTACTGCACCGTCGGCACCCGGCGCCTACCAGCTCGCCTACCTAGACCCGGTGACGGGTAAGGTGGTCGCCGACCTGCCGCTGGACGTGGACCGGTAACCGGCTCACCGCTCGACTGCGATGGGCGAGCGGCCCTTTACCTGCGCTTGGGGGGCGGCTATTCATCCGGCCTCCACCAGACAAGGGCCGATCATGAAAGCCGAGACGCAGACCATCGTATCCGAGATCGAGAAGTCGCTGGAGCTGTTGCGCCAGCGGCTTGGCTGGGACACGGCGGCGCATCGGCTGGAGGAGCTGGACGCCCGGGCCGAGGACCCGACTCTGTGGGACAACCCCGCGAACGCGCAGAAGATCATGCGCGAGCGGCAGAAACTGGCGGACGCGATTGACGGCTACAAGGTGCTGGAGACCGGGCTGCAGGACAATGTCGACCTGATCGAGCTTGGCGAGATGGAGGATGACACCGAGGTCGTGTCCGAGGCCGAGGAATCGCTCGCCGATATCCGCGATCAGGCCGCGGCCAAGGAGATCGAGGCGCTGTTGTCCGGCGAGACCGACGGCAACGATGCCTTCATCGAAGTGCATTCGGGCGCGGGCGGAACCGAGAGCTGCGACTGGGCCTCGATGCTCGCGCGGATGTATGTCCGCTGGGCCGAGGCGCGCGGCTTCAAGGTCGAACTCCAGTCCGAGACCGCAGGGGAGGAGGCGGGCATCAAGTCGGCCACCTACCAGATCAAGGGCGAGAACGTCTTCGGCTGGCTCAAGACCGAGTCAGGCGTGCACCGGCTGGTCCGCATCTCGCCCTTCGACAGTCAGGCGCGGCGACACACGAGCTTCTCGGCGGTCTGGGTCTATCCGGTGATCGATGACACGATCGAGATCGATATTCCGCCGAATGACATCCGGGTGGACACTTACCGGTCCTCGGGGGCTGGCGGGCAGCACGTGAACACCACCGACTCGGCTGTTCGGATCACGCACATCCCGACCGGGATCGTGGTCACGTCGTCGGAAAAATCCCAGCACCAGAACCGCGATATCGCGATGAAAGCTCTGAGGGCGCGGCTCTATGACCTTGAAATGAAGAAGAAAACTCAGGCCATCCAGGACGCCCACGACGCGAAGTCGGATGCCGGTTGGGGTCACCAGATCCGCTCCTATGTGCTGCAGCCCTACCAGATGGTGAAGGACCTGCGCACGCGGCACGAAACCACGGATACGGGCGGTGTGCTGGACGGCAAGCTGGACGCGTTCATGGCGGCAGCGCTGGCGCAGGACGTCGTTGGCAAGGCCCCGGGCGAAATCGACGACGAGGACGCCTGACTCGGACATCTGCATTTTGTGATCGACGGTGAGTGCCGATAGCTCGTCGACGCACCTCCGAATAGCTATCTCCCTGACAAAGGAGATGGCTCATGAAAACGTTCTTGCTTGCCCTTGCGGGCGCCTTCCTGACCACCGGACTGCTGGTTCCCAAAGCCGACGCCATGCGGCGCAGCGACAATGCCACCTATGAACAGCGCCTGAAGTTGAAGGCTGAATGGCAGCAATCCCAACGCGCGGGCGGATACGGCAATCCGTTGACGGCCTTTGTGAACCTCTTGACCGGTCGTGACACCGGAAACGCGATCCAGCCGGTTATCAACGACCCGCACCTCCGAGGTGTCACGATCTTCAGCGGATCGACGGACAAGAAGAAGTAGACCGGCGCGAACTGCCCCTTGACCGGGGGACGGGGCGGGGCAAACTCCGCCCCATGAATGACACGCCCTCCGAAATGAGCAAAGCGCAGGCCAAGGCCGAGATCGGTCTGCTGACCGGCGCGCTGCGCCGCGCCAACACCGCCTATCACACGAACGACGCGCCGGAGATTTCGGACGCCGAATACGATGCCATGAAGGCCCGGCTGATCGCACTGGAGGAGGCATTCCCGGATCTGGCCGCCGCTGACTCGCCGACCCGTGTTGTCGGGGCCGCACCCGCCGAGGGCTTCACCAAGGTCCGCCACCGGGTGGCGATGCTCTCGCTCTCGAACGCCTTCGACGATGAGGACGTGCACGAGTTCGTGGAGCGCATCCGTCGGTTCCTATCGCTGGACGCAGA
>JBCDID010000083.1:0-11298 GCA_038749355.1 Pseudomonadota bacterium
CTGGCCTGTGCGGCCAGACAGCGCAGTCAGGGAGGGGGAGGACTGCGCCGGGGATTGTTGGCCTTAGCGGTCCGCGCGGTGCGGCTGGCTCGAGCGCAGGTTGCGCAGCGCCTTGTAAGAGCCGGAGTTCTTGTCGACGCCGAAGAAGACACCGTCGAACGCGCCGGAGACACTGGTGTCGCGGGTGGTGGAAACCTGCTTGGAGGCCTGAGCGCTGACCGCCGGAGTGGCGGACTTGCCCCAGAGCGCTTTCAACGCCTGGCGTTGCTCGAAGGAAGCGGTTTCCGCGAGGGCCGCAGTGGTGCTCAGGGCGGCAGCGGCGATCAGGGTGGCGGTAATGACTTTTCTCATGACTGTCTCCTTGTCCGGCATTTCTCGCCGGGATGGCTATCGTGTTTCGCGGAGGCGCCGGGAGGGTCTGTTCTGTTTTGCCCTTTGCCGTCCGATGACAGGGAGATGGGAACCTTCCGTTCACGTAACAATCGCCGCCTGGTCAAAGGACTGTGACCGAGATCGCAAAGCTCGTGAGTTTCATTTCAAGTCAAACGGGCTTTTCGCTAGTCGCGAAAAGACGACATGCGCTCGGCCTGTCGCCTTCGCCTTTCGGCCGAGCCGCCCCTGGCAACCCTGGGCGCCTGGAACCTCTCCCTCCCACCCCTTGATACCTGGCAGGGCGCCCAATGCGGCCATCTGGACGCGGAACGCGGACAGGCGAGCGTCAGCGAGGGGTCCCGTCAGGGACATGGCCGCGTCGAGTTCTCTAGAATTCCCGGACGGCTTCCACCCCCGGGACCGCCTTTATCGCGCCGCGGATCTCAGTCGAAAGAGCATACTGGCCCGGCAGATCGATCTCCACCAACTGGTCTTCCTCGGGCAACACGATGACAAGCTTCACCGGTCCCTGACCCCGCGCGCGCCGGGCTTCCGTGGACACCAGGTCCAGTCGGGCCCGGATCGAAGGCAGTGCCTCAGCCTCTGCCACATGCACCTCCAAACCTGTCGCCGCGGCGCCTTCGGCCACTTGCTCCACGGTCTGCGCCGAGTTCAGCACCAGCCGACCGCCATCATCGCCGCCTTTCAGCTCGATATGGCAGACGAGGTTATTCCCCGGTCGCAGCAGCTCATCATATTGCTCAAGCTGCTCGGCCCAGACCGCAGCCTCCCAGATCCCATCCGGGTCCGAGAACTCCACGAACGCGAACCGGTTCCCCCGTGCCGACTTGCGGTCCCGCCGGGTGGCGACGGTTCCCGCCACACGCCCGGCCCCACCGATGCCGATCTCTGCCGTGCTCTTCACGCCCTTGCGCCGCAGCGCAGGCAGGTAGTCGTCCAGCGGATGTCCCGATAGGTAGAAGCCAACGGCGCCATGCTCCTCACCCAACCGCTCGGCAGGCAGCCAGTCGACCCGGTTTTCCATCCTGGGCGGTGGCAGCGCCTCTCCCGGCCCACCGAAGAGGCCAGCCTGCGCCGAGTTCGCCTCCTCATGACAAGTCGCAGAATAGTCCATCAGCCGATCGATGTTCGCGAGGATCAGCGCGCGGTTCTTCTCCAACGCATCGAACACCCCTGCTCGCGCGAGGTTTTCAAGCGGCCGCTTGCCGACCATCTTCAGCTCGACCCGGCGCGCCAGATCAAAGAGGTCGGCAAACGGGCCATCCGCCCGCGCGGCGATGATCAGTTCCATCGCCTCGACGCCGACATTCTTCAACGCACCCAACGCATACCAGACCTTGCCATCGCGTGCCGCGAAACGCGCCTCGCAGCGCTGCACGCAGGGCGGCACAACTTCGACGCCCATACGGCGGCATTCCTGCACGAAGACGTTCAGCTTGTCGGTCAGATGCAGGTCCAGGTTCATCACCGCGGCCATGAACTCGACCGGATGGTTCGCCTTCAGATAGGCCGTCTGGTAGGACACAACGGCATAGGCAGCAGCGTGGGACTTGTTGAACCCGTAGTTCGCGAACTTGTCGAGAAGGTTCCAGACCTCGAGCGCCTTCTTCTCGCCCACGCCGTTTTCGGCGGCGCCCTCGAGGAACTTGGGTCGCTCGGCGTCCATCGCCTCCTGGATCTTCTTACCCATCGCGCGGCGCAGAAGGTCGGCGCCGCCAAGCGAATACCCCGCCATCTTCCGGGCGATCTCCATCACCTGTTCCTGGTAGACGATGATGCCCTGGGTCTCGTCCAGAATGTCGTCGATGGTGGGGTGCAGATAGTCGCGCTCCTCCCGCCCATTCTTGACGTTGCAATACTTCGGGATGTTCTCCATCGGGCCGGGGCGATAGAGAGCCACCAGTGCCACGATATCCTCGATACAGGTCGGCCGCATCTGGCGCAGCGCGTCCCGCATCCCCGCCGACTCCACCTGGAAGACGCCCACCGTGTCAGCGGAGGCGTAGAGGTCATAGGACGCCTTGTCATCCAGCGGGATCGCAGAGATATCGCGGGTGCCATCGGCCAGCGTCATGTCTTGGCTGGCCATGAGGTCCAGGCAGTTCTGCACCACGGTCAGGGTCTTCAGCCCGAGGAAGTCGAACTTCACCAGCCCGGCGGGTTCCACCCACTTCATGTTGAACTGGGTCGCGGGCATGTCGGAGCGCGCGTCTTTGTATAATGGGACCAACTCGACCAGAGGCCGGTCGCCAATCACCACCCCTGCCGCGTGGGTGGACGCATTGCGGAGCAAGCCCTCGAGCTTTTCGCCATAGTCGAGCAGGGTCTCGACCACCTCCTCGCGCCGCGCCTCCTCGTTCAGCTTGGGCTCGTCCTTGCGGGCCTGCTTGATCGAGACCGGCTTGACTCCCTCGACGGGGATCAGTTTGGCCAGCCGGTCGCAATGGCCGTAGGACATCTGCAATACGCGGCCCACATCGCGGACGGCCATCTTGGACAGAAGCGCACCGAAGGTGATGATCTGGGCCACCCGATCGCGGCCGTATTTCTCCTGCACGTACTGGATGACCTCCTCGCGCCGGTCTTGGCAGAAGTCGATGTCGAAATCCGGCATCGAGACGCGCTCGGGGTTCAGGAACCGCTCGAACAGCAGGCCATAGCGCAGGGGGTCGAGATCGGTGATCGTCAGCGCGTAGGCGACCAAGGACCCTGCCCCGGACCCGCGCCCCGGACCGACAGGAATGTCCTGATCCTTTGCCCACTTGATGAAGTCCGCAACGATCAGGAAGTAGCCGGGGAAGCCCATGTTCTCGATGATGCCCAGCTCAAATTCGAGGCGCGCTTCGTATTCCGAGACCTCGGCGGCATGGGGGATGACGGCAAGCCGCTCGGCCAGCCCTTCGCGGGATTGCCGGCGGAGTTCCTCGACCTCGTCATCGGCGAACTTCGGCAGGATCGGGTCGTGGGTGCGCGGGCGGTAGGCGCAGCGCCGCGTGATCTCGACCGTGTTTTCCAGCGCTTCGGGTAGGTCCGCGAACCGCTCCACCATCTCCGCCTCGGTCTTGAGGTAGTGCTCCGGCGTCAGCCGCGCCCGGTTCGGGTCGTTCACATAGCCGCCCTGCCCGATGCAGAGGAACGCGTCATGCGCCTCGGCAATGTCGGCACCCGCGTAATAGGTGGTGTTTGTGGCGACGAGCGGGAGGTCGAGGTCGTAGGCGAGCGTGACCAGCCCCGGCTCGGTCGCGTCCTCGGCAGGCGTCCGGGCCGCGCCATCCGTGCCATGGCGTTGGATCTCGATGTAGAGCCGGTCCGGGAACAGGTCCGCCAGCCGCCGCGCCAGCGGACCAGCATCCTTGCCCGCCGCGACCAGCCGCCCCAAGGGGCCATCTGCGCCGCCGGTCAGACAGATCAGCCCGTCGGTTCGGCCTTCGACCCGGTCCAGCGGTACATGCGGCAGCAGCGAAGGATCGCCATCGAGAAACACCGTGGAGGTCAACCACATCAGGTTCCCGTAGCCCACCCGATCCTGCGCCAGCAGAACGAGGGAGGCAGGCGGGCCGGGCCGCTTGCCGGGCTCGGGCGCGGAGACCTGCACGGGCAACTCGCAGCCAATGATGGGCTGCAATCCGGCCTTGGCCGCCCCCTCGGCGTATTCGAGCGCGCCGAAGAGGTTGTTGGTGTCGGTGACCGCTGCTGCCGGGAAGCCCGCACCCGCCACGAGGCCGGGCAACTTCTTCATGGGCAGCGCACCCTCCAGCAGGGAATAGGCGGAATGGATGCGCAGCGGGATGTATCGGGGATCAGCCATGACCCCAGATTAGGCAGATTCGCCTGTCCCTCGCCACCACATATTGCGGCGAGGCACCGCGTAGGGTGAGTCGTTCTCCGCGAAGCGGAGGTTGACGCACCGAAGCCCGCAGGGCTCAGCCCCAGCGATGATATCCGAAGCAGAGCTCCACCAGATCCTCGCGCCGCAGACCGCGAGCGGCGAGTTCCTCGTCCGACAGTTTGTTCAGGGCCGTGAACTGGCGCGCAGCCTTCGCGCCGGACGAACTCTGACCGACATGCTCCAGCCACGCCAGGATCCGCGCGCCGAAGCCCTTCTGCCCATCAACAATACCTTCATCGATCGTGACCATCGCCATCTTACTACTCGCAGTTTGGGGTTGCACCGTCATTGGATGGTCCAAACATGGCCCTTCTTCGCACCTGCACAACGGCCACGCCCGCAAGCCCGCTTTGCATCTCGTGCATGGTTTACGCCGCCCCCACCTTCGTGTTCACTCGCCCGACATCTCAGGAGCGATTCATGTCCGACAAAGAAGCCCTCTCATTCGACGACCCCATGCAGCGCCCGCGCTTCACGGGGCTCGCCACCTTCTTTCGCGCGCCCTATGTGGAGGAATTCGAGGCGAACCCGCCCCGGATTGGTGTTTGCGGGGTGCCCTATGATGGCGGCGTGTCGAACCGCCCCGGGCCAAGGCATGGGCCACGCGAGGTGCGCAACCAGTCAAGCCTGATGCGCCGGATCAACCAGGCGACGGACGCCAGCCCGTTCGAAGCTGTCACGGTCGCCGATATCGGGGACGCCTGGGTCGAGAAACCCTACGAGCTGGAAGGCGCACATCGCGAAATCCAGGCTTACTTCGACCGTGTCCACGCGACCGGGATCGTGCCGCTGACCTGTGGCGGGGACCACTCCATCAGCCTTCCCATCCTGCGCGCGCTCGCCAAGGACGGACCTGTCGGCATGATCCACATCGACGCCCATTGCGATACCGGCGACAACTATGGCGGGTCGCGCTTTCACCATGGCGCGCCATTCAAGGTGGCCGTGGACGAGGGCCTGCTAGACCCCAAACGCACCGTGCAGATCGGCATTCGCGGGAGCCTCTACATGCGGAACATGTGGAAGTTCTCATACGATACCGGCATGCGCGTGATGATGATCGAGGAGGTCGAGGACCGCGGCTGGCGCGCCTGCATTGACGAGGCCCGCGAGATCGTCGGCGATGGACCTATCTATGTGTCGTTTGATATCGACTCGCTGGACCCAGCCTTCGCGCCGGGCACCGGGACCCCGGAGGCTGGAGGGATCACCATGCGCGAGGCCCAGGGAATGGTCCGTAGGCTGGAGGGACTGAACATCATCGGTGCGGACGTGGTCGAGGTTTCGCCGCCCTTCGACGTCGGCGGTATAACCGCACTGAACGGCGCCACCATCATGTTCGAATTGCTCTGCGTGATGGCTGGACGGTAACGATATGGGAAGCCTACGACTTCTCTCGCTTGCAGTCTTCGTAGTGCTTTCACTGACTCCTTACCTTGCTCAGGCAAGCGAACCTGTGTTCCCCTTGAAGCCCGGCTTCCCCACGCAACGTTACGCCCATGCTGAATGCGCCAAGTTGAGCAATGAGATAGAGTTTCACGAGCTGCGCGGCGCCCTTATCACCAGATCTCTTTGGACACCTCGATTGTCTAGGTGGGTTTTGCAAGACCATCGTGTTCGACACAGAGAGCAGGTCGTGTAGCCCCTACGTCTATACAATGGGTGATGTCGTCGCCGGTCCTTGGTCTGCAAACAACGCCTTGATTGCGTTCCTCAAGCAACGCCCGGCTTCTGGTCTTACGGCTTTCACACTCGAAACATCGAGCGGTACAATCACCGTCATCCGGTATAGCGGGCTTCATCTCTTCTGGGGGCGGTGATCGCGCGGCAGACGTTCCTACTTCATCTTGCACCAAATACCTCGGGAGGGTGCCATTGGCGCGCCATTGGTCCGAGGCGACAATGGCGACGGGCAGAGCCCTCGACTGGGCCCGTAGGGCACACCAACCTGGTGCTTGAGGTGCACGGGGCTTTCCCTCATAGCTGGATGCAGCAGTCCCCAGCCTGAGGCCCAGCATGCGTTTCGACAAGCCGTTCACCCAACAGGAGCCGATCCCCGAGGACGCGATCGAGCGCGCGGTCGAGATCCTGCGCACCGGACGGCTGCATCGTTACAACACGGTTGCGGGCGAGACCTCCGAGACATCCCTGCTGGAAGCCGAATACGCAGCCTATCAGGAGGCGAAGTTCTGCCTCGCCGTGACCTCGGGCGGCCAGGCCATGCAAATCGCGCTCCGCGCAACCGGAGTGAAACCGGGCACCAAGGTCCTCGCCAATGCCTACACGCTCGCTCCGGTCCCGGGTGCGCTCCACGCGGCGGGCGCGGAGGTCATCCTGGTCGAGATCACGGACAACTGGCACACGGATATCCACGATCTCCGAGCTAAGGCCGAGGCGACCGGCGCCACCCACCTCATGCTCAGCCACATGCGCGGGCACATCTGCGACATGGACGCGATCATGGAGGTGGTGCGCGACCACAACCTCACCCTCATCGAGGACTGCGCCCACACGATGGGCGCGCGCTGGAAAGGCACGCTCTCGGGCAGTTTCGGCCATGTGGCCTGTTTCTCGACGCAGACCTACAAGCACATGAACTCCGGCGAGGGCGGGTTCCTGACCACCAATGACCCGGAGATCGCAGCCCTCGCCACCGTCGGGTCGGGCTCGTACATGCTCTATGGCGCGCACGGCGCAATCCCGGAGCCGGAGGTCTTCGACCGGCTCCGCCTCTTCGCGCCCAATTGCTCGGCCCGGATGGACAACTTGCGTGCCGCTTTGTTGCGGGCGCAACTGCCGCTGCTGGACGAGAATGTGCGCCGTTGGAACGAACGGTATGACGTGCTGTACAAAGGCTTCGCCGAGATCCCCGGCATCGACGTGCCGCCCCGCGCCCAGCACGAGGCCTATGTCGGCTCGTCCTTCCAGTTCCACGCCCGCGCGCTGGGGCCGGAACGCATCCCCGATTTCCTCACCCTATGTGCCGCACGGGGTCTGGAGATCAAATGGTTCGGCGCTGATGAGCCCAAGGCCTTCACCAGCCGCTATGACAGTTGGAAGTATCTGGGCGCCCAGCCTGACCTGCCGCGAACCCGCAAGGTGCTCTCGACCACCTGCGACATCCGCGTGCCGCTGTCCTTCGAGCCCGAGGACTGCGCCACGCTGGTCGAGATCGCGCGGGATGAGATAGCGCAGATGCTGGCCTAGGCAAACTCCTCACCCCCGCGCGCGCATCCGCATCCGCTCCTTCATCCGCGCTTTCGCGGCCTCGGACCCGTCATGGAAGGTGCCGAACAACAGGTCCCAGGGAACCTCAAGCGTGCCGTAGTTCACCTCGAAGTACCGGTGGTGCATCTGGTGGTGAAAGTTGCCGAGATGAAGACGCTTGCGCCCGCCCGCCCAGACGCCTTCGAACCCCGTATGGGTCGTGACCGCATAGAGCGCATAGAACATCAGGTGGCAGATCAGATGCACCGGGTGGGTCGGCACGACGAAGTGGATCGCCGCGGTTCCGAAATAGAGGACATGCTCAAAGGGATGCATGCTCAGCCCCGACCATGGCCCCACATCCGTGTTCCGGTGATGCAGCGCGTGGAACCGGTAGAATGGCCCCCAATGCAGCAGCCGGTGGATCCAGTAGAAATAGAAGCTCTCCCAGATCGGGATCAGCGCGAAGGCCGCCAGAAACCAGAGCCAGCCGTCCTGCCACGCCCACGTGCCCGCATAGCCGTTCGCCATGGACCACCAGATCAGCGCCTCCCATGCCGACCAGATCGTCACGCCAGAGGCGAGCGTCCAGAACATGTTGTCCTTCAACTGGTCGTCGAAGGTGAACACCCGGCCTTTTCTGGGAAACGGACGCGGGTCGTATTTGTGGTCGAGCCCCTGCAACTGCTCGCGGTGGAAGACGTGGTGCAATCCGCCTGCAAGCGCCGCGATCAGCGCCAGGTTCCGCATCCAGATCTCGACGATCCACCAACCGGGCGCCTGCGCCGCCTCCAATGTCGGCGCCGCCCACGCCCAGGCTGCGAAAGCCAGACCCACGATCCCGAGATTGATGGTCAGCGGGAACCAGCTGTCCCAGTACCAGCGCGCCACAGCGCCGGGCCGCAACGGCCGTTGGAACAGCGGGTTGACGCCCAGAGGCAGCTGGGCCGGCACGTGGTTCCATTCCTGTCGCGCCATCGAGCCCTCTTCACTTGCTCGTCACTTGTTCCGCGCCCGAGTGTCCCCTAGGACCGTCCCCAGCGCAACCAGACAATGAAGGCGAGCATGGCCCAGATCATCCTGCACAACTATTCACAAAGTCCCGTCGCCGAGAAAGTCCGCAAGGGGCTGGGGCTGAAGGGGCTCGCATGGGCCGATGTGGAGATCCCGCGCCTGCCGCCGAAGCCGGACCTGACCTGCCTGACGGGCGGGTATCGGCGTACTCCGGTGATGCAGTTCGGCGCGGATATCTATTGCGACAGCCAGTGCATCCTGCGCGAGATCCACCGCCGCAACCCGGAGCCCACCTTCTTCCCCGGCGGGGCGCAGGGGATGGCTGTGGCTGTAAGCCGCTGGACAGATGGCGAGCTCTTTGATCTTGCCGTGAAGATCATCCTGGGGGCAGCGGGCGATGGGCTGGATCCGGATTTCGCGGCGGATCGCGGGCGGCTTTACTTCGGTCCCGACTGGGCCGCACGGCTGAAGGCGGCGAATTCCGACCTGCCGCATCTGGCTGCGGTGATGCGTGCGCATCTGGGCTGGGTGGATGACCGGCTCAGCCGTGGTCGCGACTTCATGTTGGGCTCTGAGCCAGGTCTGCCGGATGTGCTGGTCTGGCACGTGGTTTGGTTCCTGCGCGGACGCTGGGCGGACGGACCGGGCTTCCTCGAGCAATTCAGCCATGTGACGGCGTGGGAGGCACGGATGGAGGCGCTCGGGCAGGGAGAGCCGACTGCCATGTCTGCCGAGGATGCCATTCAGATCGCAAAGGACAGTGAGATCGCCACGACCGAGGCCACGGATCCCGGCGACCCCCAGGGGCTGACGCCGGGGCAGCCGGTTGCAGTCGCCCCGGACCTTGACGGTGGAGAGCAGGCCGTCGAGGGGGCCGTGCGGATGGTCTCCCGCGATCAGATTGCGATTGATCGGGAAGACCCTCGGGCAGGCCAGGTCTGCGTCCACTTTCCGCGGGCAGGCTATCGGGTCACCCCGCTCTGAGGGCACGCGCGCCCGGCGGGCTTCGAGACCTGTGCTCTTGGCAACCACCCAACGCGGAGATCTGCCGCCAGGATACAACGGACCGACCGGGCGCCCACGGGGCCCCGTCCGAGCCGGAGGCGAGGATGGGGAGTATGGAATGATCCGCACGACAGTGCGGATCGCCGTTTAATCCGGATCGCCGCGCAAGATCGGCAGTCCGATGCCAGCTGCCTCGAACCCGCCATCCACACTCAGGACCTGTCCGGTGACATAGCTCGCCTTGTCAGAACACAGAAACAGGATCGCCTCAGCGATCTCGCGTTCCAGCCCGTATCGCGCAAGCGGGATGTGGTCGCCATAGTCTCGTCTGATTGCATCCGAATGCACAGCCTTCGCCATAGCGGTGTCCACCGGGCCGGGAGCCACACAGTTCACCCGGACCCCCTTCTCACCAAGTTCCACAGCCTGCTGCTTGGTCAGATGCATCACACCTGCCTTGGACGTCCCGTAGGCCACGCGCAGGGTCGAGGCCCGCTGCCCGGAGATCGAGGCAATGTTAACCACGGCCCCGCCGTCAACCATCAGCGGCACCGCCGCCTGCGTACAGAGGAACGGTCCCGTCAGGTTCACGTCGATCACGCGGCGCCATTCCGCAGCCGTCGTCTCGCCCAAAGGTTTGAACACCGCAGTCCCGGCATTGTTGACCAACGCATCAACCCGGCCGAACCGCTCGGCGATCGCACGAAACGCCGCATCCACCTCTGCATCCACGGCCACGTCACAGGTCAGCGCCAGCACCCTGTCCTTGGCATCCAATTCCTCAGCCGCCTCGATCTGAGCCGGACCATCAATGTCCAGCAGCGCCACCGCCCATCCCTCGGCCATGAAATGCCGTGCCGTCTCAAGCCCGATCCCCCGCGCAGCGCCCGTCACCACAGCGCATTTCAACGACTCACCCTCCGCACGAAATCCGCAAAATGCGAAAAACCCTCAGGAATGCCACAGCGCTGCCACTTTGGCGCCTCATACGCCACCGATAGTTGCATCTGGAGGCCGGTCATTCCACCACCCGGCCTCCGCCAAGTCGCACGATTCGATCCATGCGCCCGGCGAGATCGTGGTTGTGCGTAGCTATCAACGCAGCCAGCCCCGTATCCCGAACCACGTCCAGCAGCATGTCAAAGACACGGCCTGATGTCTCGGGGTCGAGGTTGCCTGTGGGCTCGTCTGCGAGCAGTAGTTTCGGGCCGTTGGCGAGTGCCCGGCAGATGGCAACCCTCTGCTGTTCCCCACCGGAGAGCTCCGCTGGACGGTGCCCTGCACGTTCCGTCAGCCCGACTTTGCCGAGCAGATCTTGCGCGCGCGCTTCGGCCTCGGCCACCGAGACGCCCGCCGCACGCTGAGGCAGCGAGATGTTCTCCAGTGCCGAGAACTCCGGCAGCAGATGGTGAAACTGGTAGACGAAGCCCAACAGATCCCGCCGCGCGGCCGTCCGTGCGTCGTCGCCCTGTCCCGTCAGGTCCTGCCCGCCAATGGCAACAGTCCCTCCGGTGGGTGTGTCCAGCAGCCCCGCGATCTGAAGCAGCGTCGACTTGCCAGCCCCGGACGGCGCGACCAAGGCCACGACCTCGCCAGGCTCAACGGCCATGTTCACGCCGCGCAGCACTTCCAACACGCCCGAGCCCTGCGAGAAGTGCCGGGTCACACCGGACAGCCTGAGCGCCTCACTCATAGCGAAGTGCCTCCACCGGATCGAGCCGTGCGGCCCGGCGTGCCGGATACCATGTCGCCACCAGCGACAGCAGCAGCGCCACGCAGACCGTCGCCAC
>JBCDID010000084.1:0-11147 GCA_038749355.1 Pseudomonadota bacterium
GTCGTCATGGCCATGCGGGTCCGCCACGACATCATGCCGTTTGACACAGGCATCGACACCACCCGTCTGATGCAGGCCAGCCGCATCGTGGCTGCTGTCTCGGGCTTTCCAGTGCAATTCAACAAGGCCATCGTCGGCAAGAACGCCTTCGCGCACGAGGCGGGCATCCACCAGGACGGGATGCTGAAGAACGCCCAGACCTACGAGATCATGCGCCCCGAGGATGTGGGCCTGACCGAGTCGACCCTGGCCATGGGCAAGCACTCCGGCCGTCATGCGCTGAAGTCGAAGCTGTCCGAGATGGGCGTGGACGTCGGCGACAACCAGCTGAAGGAGCTGTTCGTGCGGTTCAAGGCGCTGGCTGACCGCAAGAAAGAAGTCTACGACGACGACATCATGGCGCTGGTCGAGCAGCAGAACGCCGATGCGGGCGCCGAACGGATCCGGGTCAAGTTCCTGCGCGTGATCTGTGGCACCGAAGCGCCGCAATCCGCTGATATCATTCTGGAAATCGACGGTGAGGACCACTCGGCCACGGCACAGGGCGACGGCCCCGTGGACGCGGCGTTTAACGCCGTGAAGGCTCTGGTCCCGCACGAGGCCAAGCTGGAGCTCTACCAGGTGCACGCGGTGACCGAGGGCACCGACGCGCAGGCAACCGTCTCGGTCCGGATGCGTGAGGGCGGGCATATTGCGTCTTCTCAGGCGTCGGACACGGACACCGTGGTCGCCTCGGCCCGCGCCTATGTGCAGACCCTGAACCGCCTGCAAGTCCGCGCCGAGAAGTCGGCCCCGGTCAGCATGGTGAGCTGAACCATCGGTAGGGTGGGCCTCAACCCCACCCTACACCATTGAATTGAAATAATTTTCATGCGCAGATTGCTCGGAATGATAGCCGTCGGTCTCTGTCTTTCCGGTTGTGTCGAGCCCGCACAGCAACGACCGCCCCCCACCGTCGATGCGCGTTTCAAGACACTGGTGATCAAGGCGACACGCGGCGGCAAGGAACTGCACTTTCGCTATCAGGTCAGACGCTCCAAGGACGGCATGCGCGTTTGTGGGGCCTGGGCTGTGCGGCGAGAGGAGCCTCGTTCGGCTCTCGTCCAGGGGATGCTGGATAAAGGAAGTGTCTATATCGGTGACGCGAAGCTCGTGAAGGATATCGCGTTCATGAAACGACTGCGTAGCCCTGATCAGTTGCAGGGAGAGAAGTCGGCCTGCCGCAAGTCGCGCGTGCCCTGGAACGACTCCATGGCTGGCCTTGACCCAGAGCTCAGGTTCCCGTCCAACATCTGGTACTGAACGGCCGAACATCGGAGCCACCGCGTGGGCATCACTCGCAACATGTTCATCCTCGCGGCTGGTCTCATCATCGGAGGATGGTTGGGCGCAAGGTACGACACGGCGGTACGGACGTGGATCTACGGCTCCGACCTCGCGGCACAGTATCAACACCGCGTAGACGTACTGGAGCGGTTTGGGAGCTGCCGGGAGTTCGTATTCTACGGCGACAGCCAGGTCGAGTACGGACCCTGGGACCATGCGTTCGGCGGGCGTGTGGGGAACTTCGGGGTGTCCAGCGACAAGGCTGCAGGGGTTCTGGCACGCATGGACACGGAGTGCAGCAGTCACCTAGTGCTGCTGATCGGCGTCAATGACGTCCGAGCCCGCGTACCCGACGATGACTTCGTCAGCACTATCCAAGCAATCTTCGCGGCAACCCGGGGAGACATATTTCTAATCGAGATCATGCCGGTTGCGGGCGACCATGCCCGCTGGAACCCGGACCTCGCGCGCGTGAACCGGCGACTTGAGGAGATCTGTGAGGGTCGTTGCACCTGGGTGCCCACCTGGGATGTTCTCGCCAAGGATGGGGTTTTGCGTTCGGAGTTCACCAGAGACGGGTTGCATCTCACCTCCGCTGGTTACGCCCTCCTGGTGGAACGGGTGGCAATGGCCCTGAACCTGCCTTTGTTGCCCTCTCGGGCTGGAACCGACTGACCCCCAGACCCTACATAGCTTGTCACAGCAAGAGACAGGATCAGGCTGGCCCCATGCCCTCCGCCGCAACCCAGACGGATATCAGCGATGTCCTCGCCGAGACCGAGCGCGCGGGGCTGCGCATCGTCCTTGCGATCCGGAACGGGGTCGTCGGCTTCGCGATGTTGTTCATCGCCGTCACCCAGGGCTTTGCGACGGGTTGGTTCGGGCTGCTCGTGATCTCGATCTTTCTCCTTGTCGGGCTGCTCTATCGCTGGCTCGTCCTGCGTGCGCTCGATCGGCAGTGGATGCGCTATGCGTTCGCGAGTCTGGACATGGGGTTGCTGGCTCTTGTGGCCATCCTTGTGCCACTCTCGATTCATGGCGAGGTACCGCAGATCTTCGTCTTCCGCGTCTACGGGGTGCCTGCCTTTTTCTTCCTGCTGGCGACGTCCGCGCTGTCCCTGTCCCCTCGGCTGGTCATGTGGACGGGGGCGAGCGCTGTGCTGGCGCTCTGGACCGCCTGGGGCTGGATCGTGATGCAGATGGACCGCTGGGTCACCTGGAGCGCAATTGCCGATGACCGGACCGGGCAGAAGTACATCGAGATCGTGCTCGACCCCGATCACATCCAGTTCGCCAACCGGATCACGGAGACCATGCTGATCCTGGCCACCTCCGCCGTGACTGCCACGGCCGTGGCGCGGGCTCGCCGCCTTCTCAGCGAGCAGATCTCCGCCGAGCGGGCGCGGAGCCATATGACTGAGGTGTTCGGGCGGTTCGTGCCTGCCGAGGTGACGTCGGACCTAGCCGAACGGGATGGCTCGATCCCCGCCGTCTCCCGCGAAGCCACGGTCATGTTCGTCGATATCGAGGGCTTCACGTCGTTCGCCGAGACAGCAGAGCCCGCGCGTCTGATTGCCGTGCTCGACGCGTTCTTCGAGACGGTGTCCGAGGCCGCCAGCGCCCACAAGGGCGTGTGCATCAGCCTGATCGGAGACGCGGCCATGGTCGCCTTCAACGCGCCCCTGACCAATTCCGATCATGCGGGGGCCGCGCTGGCGACAGCCGAGGACCTGCTCAAGACCGTGGAGACCCGCGAGTTCGCGGGCGAGAAACTGGCGATCCGCATCGGGCTAGCCACCGGCCCCGTGGCCGCCGGTACGGTCGGCGGACGTGGCCGCCGGGCCTACACGCTCTATGGTGATACCGTGAACCTGGCCCAACGGCTCGAGGCCATGAACAAGGAGACTAGCACGCGCCTGCTTCTGGATGACCCGACATGGGAACGTGCCGGACGCCCGGCCCATCTGGCCGCGATGCGAGAGGTACACGTGAAAGGCCGTGCTGCACCTGTCCTGACACACGGACTGGCTGCTTCTTGATCATATCGTTCGCGCTGCTTTCCCTTTGCGCAATGCGACGCACGGGCCTATAAGCGCCGGGATACGGAGGTCGCAAGAATCCTCCGACCAGAGGCAATCGCGTGCAGCAGAGGCTGGGATCTATGTTTGGCAACGTCTTAGGCGTCTTCTCCAATGATATGGCGATTGACCTCGGCACGGCCAACACGCTGGTCTATGTCAAGGGCAAGGGGATCGTTCTGAACGAGCCCTCCGTGGTCGCGTTCCAGACCCGTAACGGGAAGAAGGAAGTGCGTGCCGTTGGCGAGGACGCCAAGATGATGCTGGGCCGTACGCCCGGGTCGATCTCCGCCATTCGTCCCATGCGCGACGGGGTGATCGCCGACTTCGAAGTCGCCGAGGAGATGATCAAGCATTTCATCCGCAAGGTCTCGGGCAAGTCCTTGATGTCCAAGCCTCAGGTCGTGGTCTGCGTGCCTTATGGCGCGACGGCGGTGGAAGAACGCGCGATCCGCGAGTCGGTCCTCTCTGCCGGTGCCCGCAAGGCTTTCCTGATCCCTGAACCGATCGCGGCCGCTATCGGCGCAGGACTGCCCATCATGGAGCCCACCGGGTCCATGGTTGTCGATATTGGCGGGGGCACGACCGAGGTCGCCGTCCTGTCACTGTCGGACATCGTCTATGCGCGCTCCGTCCGCGTTGGCGGGGACAAGATGGACGAGGCCATCATCTCTCACCTGCGCCGCCAGCATAACCTTCTGATCGGGGAGGCCTCCGCCGAGAAGATCAAGAAGGAGATCGGGACCGCCCAGATGCCCGATGACGAGGTGGGCGAGACCATGGTCATCCGCGGGCGCGACCTGTTGAACGGCGTGCCCAAGGAGCAGGAGATCACGCAAGGCCAGATCGCCGAGGCCCTGGCCGAGCCGGTGCAGCAAATCGTCGAGGCCGTCATGGTCGCACTGGAAGCCACCCCTCCGGATCTTGCAGCAGATATCGTCGACAATGGCTTCATGCTGGCCGGTGGTGGTGCCCTGCTGGGCGATCTGGACCTAAGCTTGCGCCAGCAAACCGGGCTGGCCATTTCCGTCGCGGAAGAGCCGCTGCATTGCGTGGCGCTGGGCACGGGCCGGGCGCTGGAGCACCTGAACATCCTCGACCACGTCATGAAGAGCGCGAATTGAGGCGAGCAGAAACGGAGAGTTAAGCGGTGTCACGCGCGGCCGCCAACACGGACAAGGCCTTTGTCAGGATCGTCAACCGGATCCTGCTGGGTGTGATCGTGGCCGTCTCTCTGCTGCTGCTGATCCTTTGGCGCACCGACAACCCCCGATTGGAGCGCGTGCGCATGTCCGTGATCGACACGGTCGCGCCCACCATGGAATGGGTAAACGGCCCTGTGGATTTCGCGTGGAATGTCGGCCGCGACTACAAGAGTTTCATGAACCTGCAGGAGCAGAACCGGCGGCTTCGTCGGGAGATCCAGGCGCTCCGCGCGTGGCGCGAGGAAGCGCGGCTTCTGGAGGAGGAGAACGCACAGCTTCGTGCGTTGAACAATGTGCGTCTAGCTGCGCGAACCACCTTTGTCACCGGAGATGTGTTCGCGGACAGCGGTGGGCCGTTTCTGCAATCCGCGCTGGTCAATGTGGGCCGCAATGACGGGGTCGAGGATGGATCGGCTGCCGTGGACGGCTCGGGTCTCGTGGGCCGCGTGGTCGGTGTTGGGCAGCGCGCCTCCCGCCTGATGCTGCTCACCGATTTCTCGTCGCGTGTGCCGGTCATCATCCAGCCGGGCGCGCGGCGCGCAGTTCTGTCGGGCGACGGGACAGCCGCGCCAAAGCTCGAGTTCATTGACGGGACGGACAGGATACAGCCGGGTGACCTGATCGAGACCTCAGGCGATGGCGGGGTCTTCCCGCCTGATCTGCCGATCGGGCGTGTCGTGGCGACGCCGGGGGGCACCTGGCGCGCGGCACTGTTGGCTGACTACGCGCGGCTCGAGTTCGTGCGGCTGCTGCGCTACAACCCCGACACGCTGATTGACTCCCCTGGTGATCTGGTTCGCCCCGATGCCGTGACCGCTCCAGAACCCGAGGCGCTGCCCGAACAGGGTCCCGTGGCCGCGGGCGAGGCGGCAAACTGAGATGGAGTTGGCAGAGTATCTCTCCGCCGCGCGACTGACCCGGATCTTGCTGCTGCTGGGGCTGGGCCTGATCGCGATCTATGCGGAGGCAGCACCCCTTGGCCTGAGCGCCACCGCCCATCCCTCGCCTGACCTGCTCCTATGCCTGATCGCCTACTGGTCGCTGCGCCGTCCCGGCTCGACGCCAATGCTGGCGGTCTTCGCGCTCGGGCTTGGCCGGGACCTGCTGACCGATGTGCCTGTGGGCGCGGGCGCGCTCTCGCTTGTCATCGTGGCAGAGGTGCTGAAGGCGTGGCGCGCGCCCATCGCCCGGGCCGTTTTCCCTCTGGAGTGGGCCGCTGTGGCTTTCGCCGCGCTCGCCTCCGCCGGGATGCAATGGCTGTTGGTTGTCGTCACGCTGGCGCAGCCGCCCTATCTGATGGCGCTGATCCATCAGAGCCTGTTCACCGCACTGGTTTATCCTCTCATCGTGATTTTCCTGCGCTGGGGCCTGCGCATCACATGGCGCAAGCGCGAGGCGGTGGCATGAGGACCTCACCATGAGCCGTGGCCGCAAGCTTTTCGGGGGCGACGAAAGCCCCCGCCTGCCCATCACGCGGCGCGGCTTCGTGCTGCTGGGCGCGCAACTGGCCGTGGCGGGTGGGCTTGGCTGGCGGATGCGGCAGTTGCAGGTGATCGAGACCGACCGCTACCGGCTGCTCGCGGAAGAGAACCGCATCAACATGGATGTCATCGCGCCCACGCGCGCGGCGCTGTTCGATCGGCATGGCGAGCCGGTGGCGCTCAACAGCACAAACTACCGCGTGGTCATGGTCCGGGAGCAGGCAGGAGATGCGGAAGAAATGCTGGACCGTCTTGGCCGGCTGATCGAGATACCCGACCACCAGCGCCGCCGCGTGCTGAAGGAGATGAAGCAGAAATCCGCCTTCGTCCCTGTCGGCGTCATCGACCACCTGAGCTGGGAGGAGTTCGCCAAGATCAACGCGAACGCCCCTGCCCTGCCCGGCATCCATCCGGAGGTCGGCCTCTCCCGGTACTACCCGCATGGCGATCTGACAGCCCACGTGGTCGGCTATGTGGGTCGGGTTACGCAGCGCGATCTCGACCGGATCGAGGCACGCGGCGAGACGCCGGACCCTGTGCTTGCCATGCCCGACTTCCAGATCGGCAAGACCGGGATAGAACGTGCCATCGATGAAGAGCTGCGTGGCGACGCGGGGTCTCGTCAGATCGAGGTCAACGCCGTGGGTCGGGTGATCCGCGAGCTCGACCGGACCGAGGGTGTAGGTGGCGAGGATCTCCACCTTACGCTGGATCTGCAGCTGCAGAAGTTCTGTAAGGAACGTCTTGGCGAAGAAAGTGCCGCCACCGTGGTCATGGATGTGCGCAATGGCGATGTGCTGGCCGCGGCCTCGAACCCGACCTACGATCCGAACCCCTTCGTCTTGGGCATCTCGCAGACCGCCTATAACGAGCTGCTGAACAACGATCACCGACCGTTGCACAACAAGTGGGCGTCAGGCATGTATCCGCCGGGCTCGACCTTCAAGATGGTGGTTGCGCTCGCAGCGCTGGAAGAAGGCGTTGTTGCCCCCGGCGAGACAGTCTACTGCCCCGGCTTCCTCAAGCTCGGCAAACGCAAATTCCACTGCTGGCGCCGTGGCGGACATGGCTGGGTGGACCTGCGCAAATCCATCGAGCAGTCATGCGATGTCTACTACTACGAGATCGCCAAAAGGGTTGGCATCGAGAAGATCGGTGAGATGGCACGCAGGCTTGGTCTCGGCGTGACGCCCGACATTCCAGTGGCCGCGATCCGCAGCGGTCTCATCCCTACCAAGGCGTGGAAACGCGAAAAGCGGGAGGAGGAATGGCTGGTCGGTGACACGCTCAACTCCGGCATCGGCCAGGGGTTCGTGCTGTCCACGCCCATGCAGCTTGCCGTAATGACCGCGCGGCTTGCGACAGGCCGGGCAATCGAGCCGCGCATGGTGCGGGCCCGCGCCGGGAGCCCGGTGCCAGTGTCGGATACCCCTGAACTCGGCCTGCGTCCGGACTTCCTGCGCATGGTGCGCCGGGGCATGTTCGATGTGGTGAACTCCAGACGGGGCACCGCCTATCAGGTCCGGGTGTCGGAGGACAATTTCCGCATCGCGGGGAAGACCGGCACCTCTCAGGTTCGCAATATCACCGCAGCCGAGCGTGCCCGCGGGGTCTACCGCAACGAGGATCTGCCCTGGGACCGGCGTGATCACGCGCTCTTTGTCGGCTATGCGCCTGCGGACAACCCGCGTTATGCGGTCTCGGTCGTGGTCGAGCATGGTGGCGGGGGCTCCAAGGCGGCCGCGCCCATCGCGAAGGACATCCTTGTAAAGGCACGGGAGCTCGAAACCTCCGGACCGCTCCCCGCCGGACAGGGCGCAGCGCCGCTCGGCGACAAGGCGCCCACATGACGCTCTACGTTAACACGCCGCCCACGAGTCTCAGCCTTGTGCAGAAACTGCTCCGGCTGAACTGGGCGTTGGTCCTGCTGATCATCGCCATCGCGGGCGTGGGCTTTCTGATGCTCTATTCCGTGGCGGGCGGGGACATGGACCCCTGGGCGGGGCGGCAACTGGTGCGCTTCGGCATGGGTGCAGCCATGATGCTTATCATTGCTCTGATAGATATCCGGTTCTGGCGATGGTTTTCCCCTGTGGCCTATGTCGGCGGGCTGGGGCTGCTGGTCGCCGTCGAATTCGTTGGCGTCACCGGTGGCGGGGCACAGCGCTGGCTCAATCTCGGACCCTTGCAGCTTCAGCCATCCGAGCTGATGAAGATCGGGCTCGTGATGGCGTTGGCGCACTACTATGCAGTCCTCGACAAGGACCGTGTGAGCCATCCGCTCTGGGTCCTCCCGCCCTTGGTGCTGATCGCCGTGCCCATGCTGTTGGTTCTGAAACAACCGGATCTCGGCACCGCGCTTCTGATCGGCATGGGCGGGGCGCTCGTGATGTTCCTGGCGGGTGTGAGCTGGTGGTACTGGGGTACAATACTATTCCTCGGCGGATCAGTGGTTTTTGCGGTCTTCGAGAGCAAGGGCACGGACTGGCAGATCCTGAAAGACTACCAGTACAAGCGCATCGAGATTTTCATCGACCCCGAGAAAGATCCGCTCGGCGCAGGCTACCACATCACGCAGTCCAAGATTGCTATGGGCTCAGGCGGTATCTCGGGCCGTGGCTATATGCAAGGCACGCAGAGCCGACTGAACTTCCTGCCCGAGAAGCACACCGACTTTATCTTCACCTCGCTGGCGGAGGAGTTCGGGTTCGCGGGATCGGCCTCACTCCTCGCACTCTACGTTCTGATGCTGCTCTTTTGCTTTGCATCAATGGCGACCAACAGGGACCGGTACGGAGCACTTCTGACGGGTGGGTTGGCGGCGACCTTCTTCTTCTACTGGGCGGTCAACATGGCAATGGTGATGGGCCTGATCCCGGTCGTGGGCGTCCCGCTGCCACTGATCAGCTATGGCGGGTCGGCCATGCTGGTGCTGCTGCTGGCGTTCGGACTGATCCAGAGCGCCCACATACACAGAAGCTGAATCCGGGCGCTGCCCAAATCTTTCGTAGAAAGATTTGCAAATTCCTCTACGAGGAATTTGGCGGCACAGACAAACGGCGGGGGTATCCATGAGCGGCGAGAGAGTAATCGGGCTGTCGGTTGACCAGGACGAAACAGCCCGATGGTCCATTGAGCTCGAACGTGCCATCGCAACCAGCGGGAGGCCCTTGAAGTTGATCCCCGACGCGGACCCGGCAACCGTGGACTACCTCGTTTACAACATCGATGGCGGAGTGACGGAGTTCTCCGCCTATACGCGGCTCAGGGCGATCCTGAATACGTGGGCGGGCGTCGAAGCGGTTGTGGGCAAAGTCTCCTGGCCCGAGCACGTTCCCTTCGTGCGCATGGTCGAGACCGGCATGACCGAGGGCATGAGCGAATACTTCGTGGGCCACACCATGCGCTATCTTCTGGATATCGACCGGGCGCAGGGACAGTCCTCTGCTGGAGTATGGCAGAAATGGACGCCGCGCTTGGCCCGACATACGCCCGTCGGAGTTCTGGGGCTCGGTGAGCTCGGGACCGCAACGGCGGGAAAGCTCGCGGCCCTTGGCTTTCCGGTCCACGGCTGGTCCCGTAATCCAAAGGCTCTGCCAGGGATCACCTGCCATGATGGTCCCGAGGGATTGGAGAAAATCCTGAAGACTTCGCAGGTCCTCATCCTAATCCTGCCTCTCACCGAGAGCACCCGACATGTTCTGAACGCTCAAACGCTTGGCCTGCTGCCCAAAGGGGCATGCATCATCAATGCGGGTCGCGGGCCGTTGATCGACGATGACGCTCTGCTCGGCGCATTACATAGCGGCCAAGTCCGTCACGCCACTTTGGACGTGTTCGCAACCGAACCCCTGCCCTCGGACCATCCCTACTGGCGCAATTCGAACGTCACCGTCACCCCCCATATTGCGGCCGAGACCCGTTTCGACACAGCGGCAGAGGCGATTCTCCTGCAGATCGGGCGCGATCTGGATGGTTTTGCACTGCAACATGTTGTGGATGCGCGCGCGGGGTACTAGGTACGAGGCAAGAGTCGCGTACAGGTGCTGGGATGGCGAAGACAAAGCGCAATGGCAATGGCGGCGGGCTGAAAAAGCTCTTCTCGGCGCCTCCTCGGCGCAGCATCATGGCGCATGCGCGCACGAACTTCCTGACCGGGCTGATCATCGTCGCGCCAGTGGTGCTGACGATCTACCTGACCTGGACGCTGATCACCTTCGTGGACGACAAGATCGTGCCGTTGGTGCCGTCGGTCTACAATCCCGCGACCTATATCGATTACAACATTCCCGGCTTCGGGCTCTTCGTCTTCGTCGTGTTCACGATGGTGGTGGGCTACTTCACCAAGAACCTGTTCGGGCGACAGATGGTCCGGATGGCGGAAGGATGGGTCGACCGGATGCCGGTGATCCGCTCCATCTACAATGCGATCAAACAAATCGCAGAGACGGTGTTGAACCAGTCTTCGGCCTCGTTTCAGAAAGCCTGCCTGGTGGAATATCCCCGCAAGGGCATCTGGGCGATTGCGTTTGTGTCGACGGATACCAAAGGCGAGATCCCGGGCAAGGCGGGACGGGACAAAATGGTGTCCGTGTTCCTGCCGACCACACCCAATCCAACCAGCGGTTTCCTGCTGTTCGTGCCCGCGGACGATATAGTGGAACTCGACATGACAGTCGAAGAGGCGGCGAAGCTGGTGATTTCGGCCGGTCTGGTGACGCCTCCGACCAAGGAAGAACTGGAAGCGATGGCCCAGAAGGACCGGATGGCATCGGCTGGCAGGTCACCCAAGGGATAGACGGGCCCCTTTACCAACTGAAGCGCCTTGTAACGGCCCTGTCCGCTTCCCCCAAACGGACAGGGCCTCCCTCATGCGCAACGCTCACATCTGGGCTTGGCGCAGGTGGCGTACCGCGCCTAATGACGTGAGCGTCACGCCTCAGGATGCCTTGTCGAACAGAGCCTGCAGGTCTTCGTCTTTGTCGTCCGGGGAATCGAAAAGCCCCCGATCGACTTTCTCAAGCGCCTCCAGAACGGCCGTATCCTGATCCAGGAAC
>JBCDID010000085.1:0-11138 GCA_038749355.1 Pseudomonadota bacterium
CGCTTTGAGTCCGGAAACTCGATCATGTCCACCTGAGGTTTGATGTTGGTCCACTTCATGTTCTTGAGGCCAGCAACCTGGATCTCATTGTCGAAGTGGCCGATATTCCCGAGGATCGCCATATCCTTCATCGCCCGCATATGGTCGAGCGTAACCACATCCTTATTGCCGGTGGCCGTGATGATGATGTCGGCGGTCGAAGCGGCTTCATCCAGCGTGGTGACCTCATAACCGTCCATAGCTGCCTGCAACGCGCAAATCGGATCGATCTCGGTGACCTTGACGCGGGCGCCCGCGCCCTGCAGCGAGGCCGCAGACCCCTTGCCCACATCGCCATAGCCGCAGACCACGGCCACCTTGCCGGCCATCATGGTGTCGGTGGCGCGGCGGATCCCGTCGACCAGCGATTCCTTACAGCCATACTTGTTGTCGAACTTCGACTTCGTGACGGAGTCGTTCACGTTGATCGCCGGGAAGGGCAGCTGGCCGTTCTTGGACAGCTCATAGAGGCGGTGGACCCCGGTCGTTGTCTCTTCCGAGACACCCTTGATCGCATCGCGGGTCTTGGTGAACCAGCCGGGGCTTTCCGCCATGCGCTTCTTGATCTGGGCCTTGATGACTTCCTCTTCCTCGGACTCCGGGACTGGAATGATGTCCTCACCGGCCTCGGCGCGGGCGCCCAGCAGCACATAGAGTGTCGCGTCGCCGCCGTCGTCGAGGATCATGTTCGCGCCTTCGGGGAACATGAAGGACTTGTCGAGATAGTCCCAGTGCTCCTCGAGCGTCTGGCCCTTCACGGCAAACACAGGCACTCCGGCCTTGGCAATTGCCGCTGCCGCGTGGTCCTGGGTGGAGAAGATGTTGCACGACGCCCACCGCACATCCGCACCCAGCGCCGTCAGCGTCTCGATCAGCACGGCCGTCTGGATGGTCATGTGCAGCGAGCCGACAATGCGTGCACCGGCCAAGGGCTTCGCATTGCCATACTCCTCGCGCGTGGCCATGAGGCCCGGCATCTCGGTCTCGGCAATATCCAGTTCCTTGCGGCCGAACTCGGCGAGGCTGATGTCCTTGACGACGTAATCGTTCATTTCGTGCTCCTGTGGTCCCGGGTTGTGTCAGACCGGGTCATTTCTCGCGGGGCCTATAGCAGGGCCGTGGTTACTCGACAATGTAGGATGGCAGGCCTAAGAGTCGCGCCACCCATTGCAAGGATCGTCATGGCTGCTCCCCCCTATTCTCGCGTTAAGGTATTTGGTGAACGCGGGACGGGTACAAACTTCTTCGCGCGGCTGATCTACGCGAACTTTCACGCGGAAATGCTGGTGCATGTGGATCCGGTGCAGCATCCGGAGGTGCAGCCCCTGCGGCAGGTGCCTTTCAAGGAGCGCCACAAGGGAGCGGTGGCCGAGCGGATCGAGGATCATCTGCACCGAGTGACCATGCACGCGACGGGTGGGTGGAAGCATGCCTGCCTGACCGACCGGCTGTTCGAGACCCTGGATGCGGCCGATGAGGTCCTGGCGATCTGCATCGTGCGCCATCCGGCCATGTGGGTGCAGTCCTTCCGCCGCAAACCCTTTGCCAGCTTCCTCGTCGAACCGCCGGATATCGAGACGTTGCTGACGACGCCCTGGGTGACGCGGGCGCGCGACGAGGTGCCGGACCTTGTACTGGACGGCCCCGCGATGCTGTGGCGCCGCAAGGTCGAGAGCTATCTGGACCATGCGCTGCGTCGTCCGAACGTGAAGATCGTGCGGCACGAGGACGTCTTGCTGAACGTGAACGGCGTGCTCGACCTTCTGGCGCCCCTGATGACCGCGCGGCGCGAGACCTGGGGCGTGCCCAAGGGCTATGGACGGACCTGGGAGGAGGGACAGGAGCGCGATTTCTGGCAGATCCGCGACGCGCTTCCCGAGGATCCATGGGGTGAGCTTTCCGAGGAAGCCGCCAGGATCCTGCGCACGCAGATCGGCCCTGAGTTGCTGGATAGGTTTCAGTACACCTAACCACCCTCGTGCGCTCGACACGGATGGGTGAAACGCCTAAGACGTGCATGCCCCCGCCCGATGGAGACCCATGCGATCCCTCGTGAAGAAACTGACAAGAGGCATGACGTTCACGCGATCCTTTGCGGTGGGCGGGAAGACGGCCTCCATTGTTGTCTCGCCAGAGGCACAGCTGTCCTATTTGAAACCGGGGAGTGCAGGCTTCGACATGGAGCTGGTGGCCTTCGTTGAGGAACGCGTGCGGCCTGGTATGACGGTGTGGGATGTCGGGGCGAATGTGGGTCTCCTGTCCGTGGCCGCCGCCGCCATGGGTGCGCAGGTGCTGGCCATAGAAGCAGATATCTGGTTGGCGGGGCTCTTGCGCCGGACGGCGGCGCTGAATGACGATGGAATGACCGTCCTCCCCGTGGCGATTTCGGATCAGTGCGGCGTCGTTCAGTTCAACATCTCGCATGCGGGCAGGGCCTCGAACGCCATTGCGGGGCAGGGGCGGCATGCAGACCTGCCAGTGCGCCGGGTGGATACGGTGCCAACGCTGACACTGGACGTGCTGCTCGAGACGCAGCCGCCGCCCGACCTTATCAAGATCGACGTGGAAGGGGCAGAGGCGATGGTTCTTGGCGGTGGCCAGAAGGTACTTGCCCATGGCCCTGAGCTTTTTGTCGAGGTCGAGGCCGGAAACAGGCCGGCCTTGCAGGCGCTCCTGGAACCGCTCGGCTACGGCGCGCACGCGCCGGACGGCACGCCCATCGGGTTCGATGAGGGCCGGGATATTCTCTACATCCGGCAGAGCTCTGCGTGACCAAACGCGCCTGGCAACGGATGCTCTCAGGGCGGCGGCTGGATCTGTTGGACCCCTCGCCGCTGGATATCGAGATCGAGGATATTGCGCATGGTCTCGCGAGGGTGGCCCGCTGGAACGGGCAGACCTTGGGGACGCATTCCTTCTCGGTGGCCGAGCACTCTCTGTTGGTCGAGCAGATCTTCGGCGTTTACAAGCCCCGCGCTACGGCAGCCGAGCGTTTGACCTGTCTGCTGCACGACGCGCCCGAGTATGTGATCGGCGACATGATCTCGCCCTTCAAGGCGGCCATCGGGCTCGACTACAAGGCGTTCGAGGCCAGGCTCGAAGCTGCGGTGCATCTTCGTTTCGGTCTGCCCGCCGTGCCCACGGACGCGATCAAGAAGCTTGTGAAGCGCGCCGACCGAGCGTCTGCCTGGTTCGAGGCGACACAGCTTGCCGGGTTCACGGAGGCCGAAGCCTCGAAGCACTTCCCCCGGCCGCGGTTCAAGGGGGCCGAGGCAGTCCGGCTGGACCCTCAGCCCGTCTCGCGGGTACAGAAAGCCTTTCTTGCCCGGTTCAACGCATTGCTCAAGGAGATGAACCCATGAAGACGAAGCTGTTGGGGCGCACCGGAATTCAGGTCTCGGGGCTTTGCTTCGGGACCATGTCCTTTGGCGGGGATGCGGATGAGGCGACGTCTGCCGAGCTCTACAAGGCCGTGCGCGATGCCGGGATCAATTTCCTCGATTGCGCAGATGTCTATCAGAAGGGGCGCGCGGAGGAGATCCTGGGTCGCCTGATGGCGCATGAGCGCGACGCGTTGGTCATCACCACCAAGTGCCACGGGCATATGGGGCCCGGGCTCAATGATGGCGGGCTGTCGCGGCGGCACATCACTGCGGCGGTCGAGGCCTCGCTGAAGCGGCTTGGGACCGACCGCGTCGAGGTCCTGTTCATCCACAAATGGGAGGATGAGCCGCCCATGGATGTGCAGCTCCGTGCGGTGGAGGATCTGGTGCGTGCCGGAAAGGTCCTGCATGTCGGCGTCTCCAACTGGGCCGCCTGGCAGGTGCAGAAGGGGCTGGGACTGGCGGCGCTCCACCAATGGGCGCCCATCGACGTGCTGCAGCCCATGTACAACCTCGTGAAACGGCAGGCCGAGGTCGAGATTCTGCCGCAGGCCCGGGACGCCGGATTGGGCGTAATCACCTATTCGCCGGTGGGAGGCGGTTTGTTGTCCGGCAAGTACTCGGGCGGCGCCAATGCGGGCCGGATCACCGACAATCCCATGTATGCCAAACGCTATTCTGCCGAAACCGCATTGGCGACGGCAGGGGCTTTCGCGAATTTCGCGAAGGCGCGGGAGGTCCACCCCGTGACCCTTGCGGTTGCCTGGGTCGCGGGCAATCCGGACGTGACCTGCCCCATTGTCGGCGCACGCTCGGTCGCACAGTTGCAGCCCTCACTGGATGCGGCAGGCTTTGATATGACCGCGGAGTTGCGGGCGGAGATTTCGGCGCTCGGGCCCGCTCCCGCCCCTGCAACCGACCGGTTGGAGGAGACCATCTAGACACAGGAGTGGCAGCCGCGCTCTCCTTGTCCCGTTCACATTGGAAGCTCTGAACGCGTTTGAAGAGGAGGTGAGTATGGATATCTTGTCGGTTCTCCTGGCCGGAGCCGCCGGGTTCGCGACCGGTGCCGTCTGGTACACTGTCTTGGGGCCGAAGTGGATGGCCGCGGTCGGGAAGACCGAGGACGAAATCAAGGCGGATCGCAATCCCTTGCCGTTCATTGTCGCGGCGGTTGGTAACCTCGTGGTGGCGGGAATGATGCGCCACGTGCTGGTCTCGTCTGATGTGCCCGGGATGGTCGCTGGCGCCTTGAGCGGGTTCGGCATCGGGCTGTTTCTGGCCGCACCCTGGATCCTGACGAACTATGCCTTTGCGGGCAGGCCAAGAACGCTCTGGTGGATCGATACGGGCCACGCGGTGCTTGCCTGCACGGCGATCGGGCTGGTTCTGGGCCTGATGGGCTGAGCGGCGCCGGAGCGCTCTCGGGTCCGAGGTTTGTGGTCTCAGGCAAGCACTTGGTTTCAGGCTGCCGAGCGATTCGCCTCGCGCCCCGCGGAGATGGCAGCGCCCAGCATTTCACCGGCATAGGCGGGTGCTGTGTGCACGTCGTCGGGCTGCCCACCGGGCCGGTCCTCCGCTGCGTAGCTGCGCGCCGTGAACAGTCCATGCCGGATCAAGTGGCGCCGCGGCAGGATAAGCTGCACGCCTTCCGGGCAGGCCTTCCTCAACAACCGCCGCACGCGCATCGCCAACCGGTCCACATCGCCTGAGCCGAGCGGCCCGTCCCAGTCGCCAGTGTCCAGCACGCGTTCGGAAAACCCGGGTGCCGCGACCAGCTGCACCGGCGCGTTCGAAACCTCGGCGATCATGTCTGCGATCCGCACGGCCAGCGTCGACCTCAGGCCCGCGAGCGCAATGCGGTCGAACAGGCGTTCGGAGACGGCCTGCATGGGCCCACGCTCACGCCTGAGCGGGTTGAGATCCTCCAGCCCGTCGCGCCATTCGAAGCTCTGCGGCCGGAAGTTGCGGTAGGTCATCAGCACCCGACGCGGCCCGAACTGAAGGCCATAGAGGATGAACCGGTCGTAGTCGCCGGTACAGATCCGGTCGAGCCCGCCCGACGCGCGCCGCAGCTTGTGCTGCAACTTCTCGGTCAGCGCGACAAGGTCGCCGTCCTCCAGGGCAAGATCGCTCAGCATGTCCCACGGCGCGCCGAAGAAGGTTAGCTGCTGGCCGGGGTTCTGGGCGCGGATGCTCTCCCAACCGTGCTTTGCAGCGCCGAGATGCGAGTTGCCGATGACGCAAATTCTCTCCATCCCGCTCATGGCCCGAACGCCTCCAACAGTTGCTCCTCACAGACAGGATCGCGCGGGTTCTCTGCGACCTCCTGCTCGTCCGGCCGGACGAGCGCAGGGTGCTGATCGAAGAACATGCGCATGGCCGCTGCCACGCCCTCGGGCGTCACCTCCCGCAACCCGGGTTTGTAGAACATCGCGCCGGAGAAGGGGGTCGCGATCAACTCATAGGACGGGAAGTAGTCGACGCCCTCATCCCCCGATTCCACCTCGTCTGCTGCGGCTCGCAAGACCGCCTTGGACCGCGTCGTGGCCGAGAGCACGTGGGCGTCAAGCGCGGTCGCGGCCAGCCCCACGGGCGAGACCGACAGGATCATCCGGAAATGCGGATTGACCTGCTGCACCAGTGCCCGGAAAGCGCGCAGATCATGGGCAACTTCGGCGGTGCGAAAGTTGTGAAAACGATATCGCGCCGGATTCCACTGTCCCGCCACGGTGCCTGGCGCGGTCGGAAAGACCGTGGTCGCATCCGCATACATCCACGCCTCGGTCAGCCCGAGCGTGAAGACGAACACGGTCATGCGGCGGAAGAGCTCACGCACCCGGTCGAGATGCGCGGCCCGGACGAACATCACCTCCTCGGCGCTGTCCATGCCCGTCGGATCCACGCCCGGGCGCTGCGCATCGAAGAACCTCTTCTTGCGCTGCCATACCGGGTCGGCGGGTGTAAACCCGTCGAGAGCTTCCCGGGCGAGCTGTAACAACTGCCTTGCCGTGTAGATATTGCCGTAGCGGGCGGAATAGATGCCGAACCCATGCGCCCGCAACGTGTCCTCATTCAGCCAGGGTGGTGGCGGCTCCACATCCAGCACGCGGTAGCCACGGCTGCGCAGCGGTGCGGCCAGATACTGGGTGAAACAGGACCCGGCCGTGGCGATCCGATCCGTCTCCGTTAGGCGGAACTTCGCGTCATAGAGGCCCGACACCGTCAAGGGGTCCGCCCTTGCCACGCCGCTCTTCCAGAAACACCGTTCGGGCAGATCGGCATAGGGCGTCATGGATCAACCTCGCGTCACGCAAACGAAAACGCGGGAACCCTCGCATCGGGGTGTTAAGGAAGAGCTTACGGCTGGCACAAAACGGAACAGTTCGGCAGGGCGTCAGCCCGAGCGATCGACCGGAGGGAGAGCGCGAGACATGTCGTATCTGGGACCGCGTCAGCGGGACCGGATGCAATTTACCAGGCGAGAGAGACGAACGAGGCGGTCTGGCCCGCTCGGTCAGGCTTCCTCGGCCGGGGGCCCCTCCGCATCCGGCGCGTCCGCTTTGGGTGCTTCTTCCAACACGGCCTTGGCCACGCCCACCATGGCCGGGCGCAGCAGCCTGTCGGCAATGACGAACCCATCCTGCATGCATTCGATGACGGTGCCGGGCTCGGCGCCGGGAATGGGAGCCTCGAACATGGCCTGATGCCGGTTCGGGTCGAACTTCTCGCCTGCCTCAGGCGTCACGCGCTCGATCTTGTGCTTGGTGAAGACGTTGAGCAACTCGCGTTGGGTCAGTTCGACACCTTCCAGAAAGCTCGCGTACTGCTCACGCAGCGCATCATCGGCGGCATTCACGGCACGTTCGAGATTGTCGTAGACGTTCAGCATGTCGCGGGCGAGCTTGGTGCCCCCGTAGGTCTGGGCATCCGACTTGTCGCGCTCGGCCCGGCGGCGCACGTTCTCGGCCTCGGCCACGGCGCGCATCCACTTGTCCTTGAACTGGTCACGCTCGGATTCCAGCTCGGCAATCCGGTCGGCCAGGATGTCGGCTTCGCTCAGCGCGGCCTCACCTTCCTGGCGTACAATCTCGGCGTCGAGCCCGGGGACCAGTTCCTCCAGCGTCACCTCGTTGGTCTCCTCTGGCGCCGCCTCGTCCGGCACATTGACCTCGGGTTCGATCCGCTGCTTGTTGTTCATCAATCCGACCCTTGTTCGTTCTTGGTCCCGCTGCGCTCGGCAACCATATGCCCGACCATACGCGCGGTGTAGTCTACAATCGGAACGATGCGGCCATAGTTCAACCGCGTAGGGCCGATGACCCCGATTGCTCCGATGATTCGGTGCGTTTTATCCCTGTAAGGGGAAATAACAAGCGAAGACCCGGACATGGAGAAGAGCTTGTTCTCCGATCCGATGAAGACCGAGACGCCCTCGCCGTCATCAGCCAGGTTCAGAAGCTGCGCCATGTCGCGCTTGCGCTCGAGGTCGTCGAACAGCATCCGGATGCGGTCGAGGTCTTCCTTGTCTTGCGCCTCTTCCAGCAGATTGGCGCGGCCGCGCACGATCAGCCGGTCGGGCTCCACGTCCGAGCCGCCGGACCAGAGTGCGATGCCCTTCTCCACTAGGTTGGCCGCCAGTGCATCCAGTTCGCTCCGCTTCGCCTCAACCTCGGCCAACACGGCGGCGCGCGTTTCCGCCAGGGTCCGGCCGCGCAGATGCGCATTGAGGAAATTCGCCGCCTCCCGCATGGCCGATGGCGTCAGTCCCGCGGGCGGGTCAAAGAGCCGGTTCTCGACCGAGCCATCCTCCATCACCAGGATCGCCAGCCCCGAGCTACCGGACAGCGCCACGAACTCCACGTGCTGCACGGCGGCATTGGTGGTGGGGGCGAAGACAAGGCTCGCGCAATGGCTCAGTCCTGAAAGCATGGATCCCGCATGGTCCAGAACGGACGTCATGTCCGGGGCAATGTCGAAGGAGCTCTCAATCTGGCGCCGCTCTTCCAAGGACACATCGCCGATCTCCAGCACCCCGTCCACGAACAGTCGCAGACCCTGCTGGGTCGGGATGCGGCCTGCGCTGACATGGGGGCTGTCCAGCAGGCCGAGCTGTTCGAGATCCTGCATGACATTGCGGATGGAGGCGGCAGAGAGCCCCAGTTCCAATGTCTTGGAGAGCGTGCGCGAGCCCACGGGCTCTCCGGTCTCGATATAGGTCTCGACCAGCCGCGCGAAGATATCGCGGCTGCGCCCGTTCAGGTCGTCCAATGTCGGTTTCGTGTCGGTCATCTCCAACCCGTCTGTCCGGCCAGAGCGGCCCGGCTCATCTAGTCGGCCTTTATGGACGCGTCAATTCCCGGTGCTGTGCGCGGAACATTCAGGAAACATTAACCAACATTGCGTAAACGTGACCCGTGGGTTGGCGAGTATGTGCCGATCCGGCAGTTCGGAAGGGTACGACATGTCCACGCCACCTCTGGGTCAGGACAATCTGGGGCGCCTCGCGCACCTCATTGACGATCCCGAACTTGGGGTCAGGACCTTCACCCGGGGGACGCGGCAACTGGGCGACCCCTGCACTCTGACGGTGGCGGTGAACGGCGACGAGAAGCTGACGTTCCAGGAGGAGGCAGGCGACCGCGCCCCGCGCGAGCTGGTGGTCGACATCCGCAGCCATTGCGGCGAGGTGGCGATGCTGCTGAGCGCACTTCAAACCCGGCCCTGGGCCAGCCCCGACAGTCCGGTCATCATGTGCCCGGATGCCGGGATCGGCGACGGGCTCTGTTACCTGATCCGCACGGTCGAGATCTCGGACATGCTTCAGATCATCCGCCATGGCCTGGACATCGAGCCTCCGGGCGAATTCGCGGGTGGGCAGACCGGACTGGACGCAGCCGCTGGCGGGGGGTAAAGGGCGCGGACAAACCACACCCGCGACAGGAGCCCATCCATGCGTCCCTCCGGCCGGCAGCCCGACGAATTGCGGGCAATTTCCATTGAAACGGGCGTCACGCGTCATGCCGAGGGCTCCTGCCTGATCCGCGCGGGCGACACGCACGTGCTCTGCACGGCCTCGATCGACGAGAAAGCCCCGCCCTTCCTGCGCAATTCCGGGCTCGGCTGGGTCACGGCTGAGTATGGTATGCGTCCCCGCGCCACCAACCCCCGCAACCGGCGGGAGGCCAAGAACGGCCAGACCGGCCGCACGCAGGAAATCCAACGCCTGATCGGCCGGTCGCTCCGCGCAGGCGCCGACCGGGTGATCATGGGCGAGCGCCAGATCGTCGTGGACTGCGATGTGATCCAGGCGGATGGCGGCACGCGCACGGCCTCGATCACCGGCGGCTGGGTCGCACTCTGGCTTGCAGGCGAGAAACTCGTCAAGGCAGGCGAGTGCATGGAGAACCCGATCAATCAGCACATCGCGGCGGTCTCCTGCGGGGTCTATAACGGCCAGGTCGTGCTGGATCTGGACTATGCTGAGGACTCCGAGGCCGGAACTGACGCCAACTTCGTGATCACCGGCTCGGGCGGTATGGTCGAGGTGCAGGCCTCGGCCGAGGGTGCTGTGTTCTCCGAGAAGGAGTTCACCGGCATGCTCACGCTGGCGAAGAAGGGTTGCGCCGAACTGGTCGACGCTCAGAAGGCTGCAATGGCAGGCTGATGCGCCGTTTCACCGGGCAGAAACTGGTCGTCGCCTCTCACAACGAGGGGAAGGTGTCGGAGATCCGCGCTCTTCTGGAGCCTTACGGTATCGAAACGGTCTCGGCGGGGGAGCTGGCGCTGCCGGAGCCGGAAGAGACGGAGACGACCTTTGCGGGCAACGCCGCCATCAAGGCGCACGCGGCATCCCAGGCGTCAGGCCTCCCGGCACTCGCGGACGACTCTGGTATCGAGATCGACGCGCTCGATGGCGCCCCCGGTGTCTACACCGCCGACTGGGCCGAGACAGGACAGGGCCGCGATTTCATGATGGCCATGACGCGAGCCTGGGACGAGGTGCAGTCCTCCGGCCGTTCCGGTCCGCACACAGCGCGGTTCAACGCATGCCTTTGCGTCGCTTGGCCGGATGGGCACGCCGAGACGATCCTGGGCCAGGCTGCAGGCACACTCACCTGGCCCCCGCGCGGCGACCAGGGGTTCGGCTATGATCCCATGTTCGTGCCCGACGCGGGTGACGGCCGGACCTTCGGCGAGATGCCCCATGCGGAGAAGGAGGCGATCTCGCACCGGACAGACGCGTTCCGGCAGCTCAAGGCCGTCTTCGAGGACGCATCGTGAGCGCGCTCTTCATCGTCCGCGCCGAGGTGCCGGAGGCGGACCGGGCTGCGTTCGATCACTGGTACGAGACAGAGCACCTGCCCGACGCCATGGCGCATTTCGGCTGCAACCGTGCGCGGCGCGGATGGTCTGAACTGGACCCGGGCGTGCATGTCGCCGCCTATGACTTCCCGGATGCCGAAAAGGCAAAAGCGCTCCTCGCAGGTGATGCCTCGCCGGAGATCAAAGCCATGATCGCGGAGTTCGACCGGGTCTGGCAGGGCCGCGTGAAGCGCACCCGGGAACTCGTCATCCTCGCTCAATCACTGGAAGGCTGAGCCATGCGCAAACTGATCTCGACCGGGTCGCCTTTCGAGGAGAAGTTCGCCTATTCCCGCGCGGTGGCGCAGGGCGACTGGTGTTTCTGCGCTGGCACAACCGGGTTCGACTACA
>JBCDID010000086.1:0-10837 GCA_038749355.1 Pseudomonadota bacterium
ACGCAATCCGATCGGGTCGGCGTCGAAGCGGGCGTTGCTCGCAGGTATCAGGGCCGCGGTCCCCAGGATCAGGACGATCAGCGGCAGCACCGCGGAAGCGCGCCTTGGTGTCGGCGGGGTGGCGTCTGTGGTTCGCGCCTTGGTCAGTTGGGGGAACAGGGCCGCCAGGGCCGGGATCAGCGTCGATGCGACCGCAAAGGCGATCAGAACCCCGACCCCGCCGATAAGCCCGAGTTGCGCCATCCCGCGAAAGTCGGTCATTGCGAAAGCGAGGAATGCGAGCGATGTCGTCACAGCGCTGAGCACCAGCGCCAGTCCGGTCCGCTGCCCCGTCATCACCATCGCGTCATGGTCCGTCGCACCGGTGCCCCGCAACTCCACCGCATGGGCCAGGATGTGGATCGCGAAATCGATGCCGAGCCCCACCATCAGCACGATGAAGGCGACCGACACGAGGTTGAGTTCGCCAAGTGCTGCACCCGCGAACCCCGTGGTCAGGATCAGACTGACTGTCAGGGATGCGAATGCCACTGCCGCGCGCCCGGTGCTGCCGAGCCCGATGCGCAGGATCACGGCCACCAGAACCAGCGATAGGGCCATTGAGATGCCGATGGTCGACAGCACGCTTTGCATCTCCTCGGCGCGGAGCGCGGGCTCGCCGGTGACACGGATGTCGATGGCCGCGGCCAATTCGGGCGGTAGTTCGGTCACGACCCGGTTGATCGCCTGCAATGCCGGTTTGGCTGGGCTGAGCCGCGCGAGGTCAAGGCGTGGCTGCACGGTGATGATGCGCGTGATAGCACCCGTGGTTGCGGTATCGTCCAGCACGGCGCTCCAGCCGAAAATGCGTGGTTCCTCGGCCAGGGCCGCCGTCAGCACCGCCGTTGTTTCGGCATAAAGCCGGTCGAGCGCGTCGCTGCTGATCTCAGCATTCTCGGCCAGCAGCCCTGCCGAGATCAGCGCATCCGCGAACCCGTCCGGTGTCTGGTCCGCACGCAATGTCGCGACAAGGTTGGCGGAGCGCGAGATGCGCGTGAAGATGTCCGCTACCTCGTCAAGGTCACGGTACATGAAGCCGTGGGTTGCCAGAAACGGGTCCGAGCTGGTGGCGAACACGGAGCGGATCACGTCCGTCTCTGCCCTCAGCCGGGGCACGAGGTCGCGCACCGCCAAATCGGCGGCGTCAGGTGTGTTGCCCTCGACCATGATCACGATGGTCTGTTTGATGTCGGGGAAGGCCGCGTTCACGGCCAGCGCCTGGCTTTGCGCGGGAAGGTCGGGCGAGAGCATGCGGGACGAGTCGGCATCAACCCCCAACCGGCCTGCGGCCAACCCGGCCAGGACGAGAAGCACAGCCAGACCGGTGAGCACTGCTTTCGGTCGGTGCATCACCCAGGTGATCCACGCTGCCATGAGGCGGTCCGCCGTTATTAGGGTGCCGGAATTTCGCGACATGGAGCCTTCACAGAAAATTGCCACGGTGGCGCTATCGATATCGGGTGTCACCTAGACTATGTCTAGCCGCACGAAAAGAACGGGGCCGGGAAACGGGACCGGCGGATTTCGGAAAGGCCATTTGATGCGGAAGCTGCGGAGTCTTTTGGGCGTTGTGGTGCTGGCCGGCGCGCTTGGTGCCTGTACGCCGCAGGAGGGTCCGCGGGATGGTTTTGCTGCCACCGACCCCTATGAGAGTACGAACCGCGCGATTCATGCGGCGAACGTGCGGGCGGATCGCTACGTGCTGCGGCCCGCAGCCCAGGGCTACGACCTTGTGACGCCCGAGCTTTTCAAGCACCTGATCGGGAACGGGCTGAGCCATCTCGATACCGCCAACGACTTCGCGAACTTCGTACTGCAGGCGGATGTGGACCGTGGCCTGAACTCACTAGGCAGGTTCACGATCAACACCCTGCTCGGTGCGGGCGGGCTGCTGGATCCGGCCACCGAGTTCGGCCTCGTGAAGGACAGTACCGACTTCGGGCTCACGCTCGGGACGTATGGGGTGGGCGAGGGGCCTTATCTGGTGCTGCCGCTGCTCGGGCCGTCCAATGCAAGGGATCTGGGTGGGTTCGTCGTGGATCGGGCGCTGAGCCCGACACTGGCGCTGGGGCCGCTCGATGCGCCGGGGTTCGTCGGGCCGGCGCTGACAGGGGTTGAGCTGGTTGATCGGCGGGATCGGAACGGCGATCTGATTGACGGTGTCCTCTACGAGAGTGCCGACAGTTACGTGACGTTGCGTGCGGCATATTTGCAGCGCAGGCGGGCGCAGATCGCGGGCGATGATGCGGCTGAGAACCTGCCGGACATCTTCGACGACGAACAGCCGACCAACTGAGCTGACTTCCTGAGACAAGGGTGCATCAACCCCCGCAAGCGGGGGAAGGATGACACCCTACGCGACGTTCCATCTGCCGTGGCGCGCGTAGGGTGCATCCAAAGTGTCTCGCAAGAGACACGTGATGCACCCATGGTTGGCGTCAGCCGAAACAATGCAGTAGACATATAATAAGCCTGCTTATAATAAGTCGGCATGGCGATATTGGATGCTGAAACAAATGCGGGCTTCCTAATCCACGATGTCTCGCGGATGATGCGGGGCTGGTTCGATGAGCGGGCTCAAGATCTCGGCCTCACCCGGGCACAATGGCGTGTTCTGGTGCATTTGGCGGCCCGCGAGGGCGTGAACCAGCGCGAACTCTCCGAGATCCTCGAAATCGACACTGTCACCCTCGGCCGCCACATCGACCGGCTGGAGCGTGATGGCTGGCTGGAACGCCGCCCAGACCCCAAGGATCGGCGTGCCTGGTTGCTGCACCTCCTGCCCGCGGCGCGCCCCGTGCTGGACCAGATGGAGGCACTCGCGGAGCGCACCATGACACTAGCGCTGGACGGTCTCGGCGAAGCGGAACGGGCGCAGTTCATCGACGTCCTCACCCGCATCAAGCGCAACTTTACCGAAGATGCGGCGCAGGCGAGCAAAACCGAAGAGGATCAGGACAATGTCCGCGCCACAGGGTGAGACGGCACAGCAACGCTCGTTGCCCGCCCGCGTGGTGCGTTGGTTCCTGCGCACCGTGCTGCTCGTCGGTGGTCCTATCGCCATCGCGATCGGCGGGCTGACCTTCTACCTGTCCTCAGGGCGCTACGTGACCACCGAAAACGCCTATGTGAAATCGGAGCTGATCATTATCACGGCGGAGGTATCGGGCCGGATCGTCGAGGTGTGTGTCAACGACAATGCGCCGGTGCGGGCGGGCGATGTTCTGTTCCGCATCGATCCGCAACGCTTCGAGATCGAGCGTGACCGTCTGAAGGCCGAACTCGGCGCCGCGCGCCAGCGGGTCGAGGCCTTGAAGGGCCGTCACCGGGCCAAGCTCGCCGAATTGAACTCCGCCGAACAGGATGCCGCCTTCATGCAGGGCGAACTCGCGCGGTTTGAGCAATTGCGCAAGGGCAGCACCATTTCCGAGAGCCGCCTGGTCGAGATCCGCCGCGAAGCGACTCGTACCGCGACCCGCACGGACGTGATCCGCGAAGAGATTTCGCAGGTGCTGGCCGAGCTTGGCGGAGATGCGGATCTTGCCGCTGACCAGCACCCCGATGTGCTGCGCTGGCAGGCAGCACTGGAGCGCGCCGAGGTGGATCTGGCCGCGACGACCGTTCGCGCGCCACAGGATGCCATCACGGCCAATCTGACGCTCCAACCTGGCGAGTTTGTCGAGGAGGCCGATGCCGTCATGAGCCTCGTCGCCTCCGAAGGCTTCTGGGTCGAGGCGAACCTTAAGGAGACCGACCTCACGCATCTGCAGGAGGGGCAGGCCGCCACGCTGCGCATCGATGCCTATCCGGATGTGGAGTGGGCGGCGTCTGTCGCGTCGCTCTCCCCGGCGACCGGGGCCGAGTACGCGGTACTCCCGCCGCAGAACGCCTCCGGCAACTGGGTCAAGGTGGTCCAGAGGGTGCCCGTGCGCCTTGCCATCGAGATGCCGGAGAATGCGCCTACGTTGCGCGCAGGCATGTCCGTCGCCGTCAGCATCGACACGGAATGGGAACGACCGGTGCCCGACGTGCTGACCCGTGCCCACGCGTGGATCCAACCGGCGCTTGACGCCAGCGGCGCGGACTGATGCCGGCAGAGGCCACTGCGCCAGCATCTTCCGGCCCACCCAAGCTCTCGACCTTCCAGCAGGCCATGCTGCTGGCGACTGTCACCTTCGTGACCATGCTCTACGCAATGACAGTGACCATCGCGAATGTGTCGCTGCCGCAGATGCAGGGCTCGCTCTCGTCGACGCCCGACCAGATCGCGTGGATCGTGACCTTCAACATCGTGGCGACGGCGGTGGTGACGCCTATGGCGGGCTGGCTGGCGGCGCGCTTTGGGCGGCGGCGGCTGATGATCTGGGGGATCCTGGGCTTTGGCACGTCCTCGGTCCTTTGCGGTCTCGCGACCTCGGTGCCGGAGCTCGTGATCTACCGGATCGGGCAGGGGGCGTTCGGCGCGCCTCTGGTACCGCTCTCCCAAGCCATCGTGATCGAGACCTTTGACGAGAAGGTACGCCCCAAGGTCATGTCCATCTGGGGCACCGGCGTGATCCTCGGACCCATCATTGCACCGGCGATCGGGGGAGCGCTGTCCGAGGCGTACAACTGGCGCTGGGTCTTCTTCATGCTGGTTCCGTTCACGGCGGTGGCGCTGATCGGTGTGCTCGCGTTCATCCGCGAGCGCTCGGACCGGGGGCCGATCCCCAAGCTCGACTGGACCGGGTTTCTCGCCCTCGCCGTCGTGATCACCGCGCTGCAACTTACACTCGACCGGGGCGAACGAGCGGGCTGGCTGGGCAGCTGGGAGATCCCGATCTATCTCGGCATCCTTGCCTCGGCGCTATGGGTCTTCGTGATCCGGAACTTCCAGGCCGAGACCCCGTTCCTGAACCCCGGTCTCCTCCGCGACCGGAACTTCGTGGTGGGCTGCCTCCTGATCTTCATCTTCGGGATGCTGAATTTCACGCCGATCACGCTGTTGCCGACCCTGTTGCAGAACGTGCAGGGCTATCCGGACAGCATCATCGGGCAGATCCTCTCGGCACGTGGCGCGGGCACATTCCTGAGCTTCGCCGCAATGTTCGCGTTATCGCGGCTCGACCCTCGCATCCCTCTCTTCGTGGGCTTCGCGCTACAGGCCTGGGGCGGCTGGGTGATGAGCGGCTTCGATGTGACCGTCTCCACCAACGACGTTTTGATCGCGGCGTTCGTGCAGGGGATCGGGGTCGGGTTCTGCTGGATCCCGCTGTCGATAATCACGTTCGTGACACTGGACAAGCGGCTGGTGCCGGACGGGACGGCGATCTTCCACCTCGTGCGGAACATGGGCAGTTCGATCTTCATTTCGATCTCGATTGCCATTGTGATCCGGCAGTCGAGGACAAGTTATTCGGAGCTGGTGCCCAACCTCTCGCCCCTGAACGAGACGCTCCGCCTGCCGGGGATCGAGATGGATGTGGGCGGGGCGGATGCCGACGCACTGGCGCGGATGAGCGCCGAGATCGGACGGCAGGCCACCATGATCGGCTATATTGATGGCTTCGTGCTGTTTGCCGTGACAGCGGCGTTGGCGCTGCTGCTGATCCCGTTGGTCCGTAGGGCGAAACCGCAATAGCTTGTGTCCCGAGTTATTCGAGCTTCACACGCTGTGATCCGTAGACCGTGCCGTCGTCGGCCACAGCGTGCGTTGAAAGCAGAAAACCATTGGCGTCAACCGTGAAGCTGTACTCAGCGGCCTGGTCGTTGATGGAAAAGACGCCAGAATAACCATCCTCCGTTTGTTCGATTGTGCTTGTGGCCGTGTACGGCCTGTCCGATCCCAATTGTGAGGTCATCGTGCAAACGCCGAGCGTCCGAGCACAGTTGTGGGGATCGATCCGCCTGATGTCGCCGTTGAGGTTCTGCTCCCTGACAAGTTCGAAGTTGTCGGTCCTCCAGAGATATTCATTCGCGACGCCCCTATTGTGGCTGAGCGTGAAGGTCTTACGGAATTTGTGCAGTCCATCTTCAAGGCCCAGATAGGTTTCCGTGACCATATCGCCGGGGGTTTCCAGGAAATGCGCGGTGGCGCCGACAGGCCAGGCTGACATATTGACCGGGATCTTCTCTTCGCCCGGCGCGAGACCAGCGTTCAAAAGTGTGAGAAGCACGACTGCGCCCGGGACGAACCTGCGCATAGTCTGCCTCGCAACCAGCCGCTCGGTCAGAACGCCTTGAACGTCAGCGTCGTCAGCGTCCGATCAATCCCGGCAATCCCGTGCAGATTTGCATTCACGAAGCGCCCGATGTCCACGTCTTCGGGCACGTAGAACTTAGCCAGAAGGTCCCAGTCGCCGCTGGTCGAATAGATCTCGGAGGCCAGCTCCGTATCCGCCAGCGCCTCCGCCACATCATAAGCCCTGCCCAAGGCGCATCGGATCTGGACGAAAAAGCACTGCATGACGGGTCTCCTTTCCGGAGAGGGTAGCCGGGGTGCGCGCGCCTCTCAACGGGTTTCGATCAGCGATTTCTCCAGCATGCAATGCACGCCCTTGTTGCCGTTCACGGTCTGGGTGATCCGCAGATCGGCCGCCAGCGAGCAGAGGACATAGGCCTGCTCCCGGCTCATCTCCGTACGCGCAACGATCAGGGCGATCATGTCGCGCAGGGCCTCCTCGGCGCAGCGGTCGAGGTCGGGATGCATGTGCATGGTGATCAGGTGCGTGGGTGTTTCCGCCCGCGGGCGCGCGAGCCCCGCCCCTTTGTGCAAATGAAACTCGAACGTGCCCGTCAGCGCGGTCTCGATGGCCGTGACGTTCACCTCACCGTCACCCTGCACCCCGTGCCCGTCGCCGCAGGAGAACAACGCGCCGGGCACAAACACAGGCAAGAACAAGGTCGTGCCCGCCACCACTTCCTTCAGGTCGATATTGCCGCCATGCGTCCGCGGGATGATCGAGGTGATGTCGCCCCAGGCCGCAGGCGGGGCCACGCCCATCACGCCGAAGAACGGGCGCAACGGCAGATCGATCCCCCAGGGAAGCCGCCCAATCATCCGCTCCGCATCCAGATCGACGATGGTTCGGTGCTTTTCGGGGAAGTCCTCGGGCAGTGTGCCCGCCAGAGGACGGATCATGTTCCAGCCCCAATCCTGACGCAGTGCGACGTCGAGGATGCGCACCTCCAGCATGTCGCCGGGCTCGGCCCCGTCGATCGCCACGGGACCTGTCAAGATGTGCCCCGGCACGCGGCGCTCCGAGTGCGCATGCACCTCCAGATGTTCGGGCAGGATCTGGTAGCCCTCACCGGGGAGCGCCTCCTCACCACCCGAGATTGTCTCGATCAGCACCTGCTCCCCCGGCGACACCGTCATCCGGGGCTCCAGATCCGCCGAGAACCAGCCCCAATGGCAGGTCTCCACGCTCGACTTCAGAACCTTGCCGGTCATGCTGCGTCCCCCATCCGCGCGGCAATCCGCACAACATTCGCCACGATCCGCGCTACATTCAGCGCCCCGATGTCGTCCATGTCCCGTTGGGGCATGAATTCGGCCACCTCGAAACCGACCAGCCGTCCGCGCGTAGCCGCTCCGTCGATCAACTCGATGACATCCCAATAGGCCAACCCGCCCGGCTCGCGCCCGATGGCTGCGGGCACGATGGAGGGGTCCAGTGCATCGACATCGAGACAGATGAAGATGTCTGCACCCTCCGGCAACGCTTCCAAGGCCGGCCCGATCCCAGTGCGATGTATGTCCCGGGCGGGGAACAGGCGTGCGCCCCAGGCCCGCGCGTCGTCCACATCGTCCTGTCGCGCCGACCCGATGGCCCGTGCGCCAACCTGAACAATGCCCGAAACGTGCTCCATTTCGGAAGCGCGACGCATGCCCGACGACAAACCCCAACGCTCCCCCTGCACCTCGTCGCGCCAGTCGATATGGGCGTCGATCTGAAGGATGGTGATGGGGCCGCGACCGGCATAGGCCTGCAGTACCGGGATTGGCAGTGAATCGTCCCCGCCGAGGATGATCGGCAGCGCGCCCGCACCCAGCATGGCCTCGACTGCCGCACATACTGCTGCCCGGTTCGCCGCAAAGTCCGTATCCGAGACCTTAAGATCCCCGCAATCGATCACATCCACAGCATCGGGAAAGATCGGAGCGCCATGGTCGAAGTCCACATGGCCGATGTTCGCAGCCTCCGCCGCGATGGCCGCCCGGATCGCCGCAGGTCCCCCGGCACAATACGACCCGACAGACGTGTAGGGCGTCACGCCCGGCACGCCCAGGATCGCGCCCTTGGCCGCGTCACCGGGACGCCCCTTGGGCAGGCCGAGGAAGGTCTCAACGGGTCCATCCGCACCGAACAATTTCGCCAGGTCACTCTCAGCCATCGTATCCCCACTCCGAAAACAGTTGCCAGACATGGCGTGCGCGGTTAACTGTCCTCCATCCGTTGGGGTGCCTGCAAGGGCTGAGATGCGACTACTTTCGCGAACCCACGAACCTGATCCGGGCAATGCCGGCGTAGGAAACGGGCCATCGCGAACGCGACAGAACCGACCTCCGGCTGCCCCAGATGCGAGGCAGACGTGACGGCGGTTGCACTGACCATAGCGGGATCGGACAGCGGCGGGGGTGCGGGCATCCAGGCCGACTTGAAGGCGTTCTCGGCTTTGGGGGTGTTCGGCGCGTCGGTGATCACGGCGGTGACGGCGCAGAACACCCGCGCAGTCACGGCGGTGCACGGGATCCCACTGGACGTGATCGCGGCGCAGATCGAGGCGGTGTTGGATGATCTGGCCGTCGATGCCATCAAGATCGGGATGCTGGCCACTCCCGAGATCATCGGTGTTGTGGCGGATGGGCTCGCGGGACGGGATGTTCCCATCGTGCTGGATCCTGTCATGGTGGCGAAGTCTGGCGACCGGCTGCTGGCTGACAACGCGGTTGAGGCTCTTCGGACCCGGCTCCTGCCGATGGCCACGCTTGTCACCCCGAACCTGCCGGAGGCCGCAGTGCTGACCGGCCAGCCCGAGGCAGACAGGCCCGACGCCATGCTCACCCAGGGCCGCGCGTTGCTGGACCTCGGGGCAGGCGCTGCGCTGATGAAGGGCGGCCATGCCAAGGGTGAGACCTGCACCGACCTTCTGCTTGTCGCCGGTACGGAGCCTGTCGCGCTCAATGCCCCGCGCATCGAGACCAAGAACACACACGGCACCGGCTGCACGCTCTCGTCGTCAATCGCGGCAGGGCTCGCCAAGGGGTTGGTGCTTGGTGACGCGGTGGCGGAGGCCCACGCGTACCTGCACAAGGCCATTCGCGCGGCGGACAGTCTTCAGATCGGATCGGGCCACGGCCCCGTCCATCACTTCCACGAGGTGCCCTCATGGAACCCGTGACCGTCCTAGGCGCCGGGGTCGCGGGTTTGGCAGTCGCGACGGAACTCATCGCGCGCGGAGTATCGGTGCAGGTCCATGACCCCAACGGAGCGCCCGGAGAGCATGGCTGTTCTTGGTGGGCAGGAGGCATGCTTGCGCCGTTCTGCGAAGGCGAATCCGCCGAAGAACCCGTGGTTCGGTTGGGCCGCGCGGCCGCCGACTGGTGGGAGGCTCAAGGGGCCAAGGTCCATCGCCGTGGCACATTGGTCGTCGCCATGGACCGGGACGGGCGGGAGCTGGATCGCTTCGCCCGCCGCACCGAGGCCGCGGAACCTGTCACCCGCGACCGCATCGCCGAGCTGGAACCCGATCTCGCGGGACGCGCATCGCGCGGGCTGTTCTTCGCCGATGAAGCGCATCTGGATCCGCGCGACGCTTTGGCGACCCTCGCCGCAAAGCTGGATGTCTCGGTCGCACCCGCTCCTGCCAACGCACTGACGGTCGATTGCCGGGGGTTGGCTGCCCGAGATGCGCTTTCTGACCTGCGCGGGGTAAAGGGAGAGATGCTGGTGCTCCGTTGCCCTGACGTGACTCTGACCCGACCCGTGCGGCTGCTCCATCCGCGCATCCCGCTCTACATCGTGCCGCGCGGTGAGGGCATCTACATGCTCGGCGCCACAGTCATCGAGGCGACGGAGCGCACGCGGATATCCGCGCGGGGCATGCTGGAACTGCTCTCGGCGGCCTATGCCCTACACCCGGCCTTCGCCGAAGCCGAGATCCTCGAGATCGGGACCGATGCACGCCCGGCCTTCCCGGACAACCTGCCGCGCATCCGCAGGCGGGGCCGCACGGTTTACGCCAATGGCCTCTACCGCCACGGCTTCCTGCTCGCACCGGCGCTGGCACGCCAGACCGCCGACCTGATCCTCGACAACCACAAACCGGAGTTCTGCGATGAAGATCATCCTGAACGGGGCGCCGCATGAGGCGCGCGGGCACACGCTCGCGGACATCGTCGACGAGATGGGGCTGGCCGACGCCAAGGTTGCGACGGCCGTGAACGAGGATTTCGTACCCGTGTCTGCCCGCGCCGCGACGACGCTTGCCGAAGGCGACCGGGTGGAACTTGTCGCGCCGATGCAGGGCGGCTGATGCGGGACTTCTACGGCATAAATCTGGAGAACCGACTGATGTTGGGGACGGCGGGCTATCCCTCGCCGGCAATACTGGCTGATGCTATCCGGGCCGCCGGGGTCGAGGTTGTGACCGTATCCCTCCGTCGCGAGTCCGCTGGAGGAGCAGGGCAGGACTTCTGGGCCCTGATCCGCGAGACCGGTGTGCGCGTGCTGCCCAACACGGCTGGCTGCCACACGCTCAAAGAGGCCGTGACCACCGCCCAGATGGCCCGCGAGGTGTTCGAGACGCCTTGGAT
>JBCDID010000087.1:0-10737 GCA_038749355.1 Pseudomonadota bacterium
CACGCAAACGGCCCTATGGCAGCCCAAGCGAGCGCGCTTGCCCACCCGGCGGCGCGCTGCGTCGGGTGAACCCGCTGCCGCAGCTCACGTTGACGGTGCATGCTGCGCACCGCGCGTCTTGCGGGGGTCATAAGTGGCGATTTTGACGGTGATTACGCGGCGATTATCGATGAGTTCCTGGTCGATCTCTTCGGCCATGTGGATGACCTTTGCGAGCGGTCCGAGGCGCGCGAGATCGGCCGCTTCGGCTGCTTCGCGGTGCGCCAGCTGCATCTGACCAGAACTTATGAGCGGGCTCTCATCTATCATTTTCATGAGCGCAAACCCCTCGAAGTGCTTTTGTGCTGGACGACAGTCGCCGGGTGAAGGAGAAGAAGGCCATGCAGCTCTGGGCCAAGGACTTCCCGGAGTGGAAAAAGATCAAGCACACGCGCGGGGGTGGGGCGGCGCTCCTGACCCGCGAGGGATCCTGAAGGCGGGGGCAGAGATGCACGTACTGGTTCTGGGCGGCGGTGGCCGTGAACACGCGCTCGCGTGGAAGATTGCGCAATCCGATCAGGTGACGCGGCTGTCCTGCGCGCCGGGCAATGCCGGGATCGCGGCGGTGGCGGAGTGCGTCGCGCTCGATCCGATGGATGGAGATGCTGTAGCTGGGTGGGCCAAGGCCGAGAGCGTCGGACTGGTTGTTGTGGGGCCCGAGGCGCCCCTCGATGCTGGCGTGGCGGATACAGTGCGTGCAGCGGGGATCGCCGTGTTCGGTCCGTCGAAAGCGGCGGCACGGCTTGAAGCGTCCAAGGCCTTCACCAAGGAGATTTGTGACGCGTGCGGGGCGCCGACTGCGGCTTGGGCGAGGTTCTCGGATGCGAATGCCGCGCTGGTTTACGTGCTAGCGCAGGGCGCGCCGATTGTCATCAAGGCCGACGGGCTGGCCGCCGGCAAGGGCGTGATCGTGGCGATGACACTTGAGCAGGCCGAGGCGGGTGTCCACGAGATATTCTCCGGCGCATTCGGCGACGCCGGGGCTGAGGTCGTGATCGAGGAGTTCATGGGCGGCGAAGAAGCCTCATTCTTTGTACTTACCGATGGCGACGCTGTGCTGCCCCTTGCCACGGCGCAGGACCACAAGCGCGCCTTTGACGGAGATGAGGGGCCCAATACTGGCGGCATGGGGGCCTATTCTCCGGCGCCGGTGATGACATTCGCAGTCGAGCAGCAGGTGCTGGACGAGATCATCCGCCCAACAATTTCCGAGATGGCACGCCGTGGCATGCCCTATCAGGGGGTGCTTTATGCCGGGCTCATGATCGAGAACGGGCGGGCACGTCTGGTCGAGTATAACGTGCGGTTTGGCGACCCGGAATGTCAGGTGCTCATGATGCGTCTGGAGACGGATATTGTCCCGGCATTGGTTGCTTGCGCGGAAGGTGGATTGAACCAAGTGGCGCTGGATTGGCACGATGACCCGGCCATGACGGTGGTAATGGCAGCGCAGGGCTATCCTGGAAGTTACACCAAAGGTGACCTGATCGGCGGACTTGAGGCTGCAGCCGCGTTGGATGGGGTCGAGATCTTCCACGCGGGAACGGCGGCGAGCCCGGAGGGTGTGCGGGCCAATGGCGGACGCGTTTTGAATGTCTCGGCAATGGATGTCGACATCGCGACAGCGCGGGATCGGGCGTATGCCATGTTGGATGGCATCGATTGGCCGGGAGGGTTCTTCCGCCGCGACATCGGATGGCGGGTGCTGCAGAACTCGGAAGGTTAACTGCGCTTCAGGGCGGCGAGAAGCGCAATCTAGATCGTGGGCGTGAGTTCGGGCGCCGCGATCAACTCTGGCCGGAGAACAGGTTGTTCAGGCTTTCCTCCAGCACAGTGACGTCACACTGGAAACTCTGGTTCGAGATGATCGTGCCACTCTGATCTCGCGCACATTCTGGTGCATTGCGTGGGGCAGGAACGCGGGCGATCACGATGTCCCTTTTGGCGCGTTCCTCCGCTGCACGTCTCGCCGCAGCTCTCCGCGCTTTAGCCTGTGCGATGCGGACACGCTTCTCCCACTGTCCGAAGGCGGGTGCGCTTCGGTTCTCGATCATCGCCATCAGACCCTCATCGAGGAACCCTGTAGTGGGAAGACCTTCGTCCAGCTGGAGCGCCGAAATCATCTTCCGCGTGTTCGGGCCGAATATCCCGTCGACGCCCTTCGGATCGTAGCCGATGAGCTGAAGGCGACGTTGAATCGTGCCCCGACCCGTGCGTGACAGGCTCAGCGCTTCCTCCGAGGACTCAGCATTCGCCAGAAGGAACTCGCCCACGCCTTCGAACTCGTCCCTGGCTTCCTCCGCCACGGTCGCTCGCGCAGCAGCTAGGAACATGGCAGATGGGGGAGAGCTACGTGCGATAATGCCGCTTTCGCGTTTCTCACGGCTGAGGCTGAACGCATCGCCCGCAGTGAAGGCGGAACCGTTCATGGCCAGCAAGGCCGTGGGTTCTGTCGCAAGCGGATCCGCCAGCTCAGGCTTAGTGGAGAGACCTGCGGGGACCTCAACGGGATCGGGCAGGGCGGCGGGTGCCAGTCGGCTGGGCTCCAGCGCCGCCATCTCCGCACTTGTCCGCGCCTGCTGGCCCTGATGTTCGACGCTGGCGATGAGCACATCCGTCAGATCCGGTGTCTCGATCGCCGGGTCAGGCACTCCGGCTGACGCAATCAGAGGTGCCGGTGGCAGCCGTTCGATCTTGATTCCGCCGACAAGCATATCCTGCGCGCAATAGCTCAGGCGCAATCCGGGATAGCTGTGCTCGACACGCGGCTGACGCCCTGCTGAGACCGGCGACTGGCTGTCCGGTGCGCCGAGAGTTGTCCTGACGCGCGATACATGCGAGCCCAGCGAGAGCCCCTCACTGGTGGCCGGCAATCCGTTCTGCCTGGGTTGGAACGTCCGCAAGCCAGCGCAGTCCAACGTCGACAGAGCCACCGCATTGATCTGACCCAGATCGCTGTCTGCAGTAATGGTCAGGCGAAAGTCCGGGCCGAGAACGTCGTGGCGCCCCTCGACGCCAGTGTCCATGTACGCATAGGTCAGCTGCGATGGTTCTTGGATCTTCTGAAGCACTTCCTGAACGTCGGTGTCCAGCATGACAGATCCGATACCGACGCCGGGCACAATGGTGCCTTCGCTGAGCAGAGTAGCTAGCGGCTGGTCTGAAGCTTCCGGGGCACCGCCCGGTTTCGGTGCTTCGCGCAACGCCGTTGTCACGGCCTTGCCAGGAGCGCCGATCTGGGCTTCTGCCACGACCTGAGTGTCATTGTCTTGAAGATGGAAAACCGCGATCGGCGCTCCGAGGGCAGTCGCAAACATCACTGTCCCTGCCATAACCCAGGCTAGGGAAAGACCGTCCTCGGAAGTCGCGTCTTTTCGCGCTGGCATGTCCGTCATAGGCAAAGTCCCTCGCCACTCGATCCGGAGGTGCGCAGCTACACCCCTTCATGCGCCAAACGCGCAATCTCCGATCAAACAGGTCATGTTTACCATGTGAGACGCGCCGCGCACAGAAATAGTTTGTGCCCCGCGTTTACGGTTTGTTTGTAAGTTTATGTTTTTGCACGGACAGCATGCGTTCGGAGCTCTCCAGGAACCGTGCGATCAGCAGGGGCTGCGCCAGAGTTGCCTGCGCCAGAAAGTGCTGTTTTCCTGCCTCCGCGGCTGCTTTGACGGCGGTTTCCACGTCTTCCACTTCCGGGATTGTGGCGAGGTCGCGCTCCAGCCGTGAAAGGTCGAACATCTCCGCCGCGACACTTTTCCGCAATTCCTCGATGCGGGAGATCAGCTTGGCTCGGGCGCGTGAAAAGAAGATGCTGTCTGCCGGATCATAGTGCAGCTTCGTGCGTCGGACTCGCGCAGTATCGGGCAGGATTCCTTTCATGGGCTCTCGGAGCCCGCCGCGCATCAACCCGTCCTTGTGCAGGAATTCGGGCGGCAGACGGATTGCGAATTCAATGACATCACGGTCCAGCAGCGGCGACGCGTAGCGCAATCCGTGCAAACCCGAGACATGGGCGGCTTGCTCCTGGACCCAGAACGTGTGGCCGAAATGGATCCGCTGGGAGCGGAGCCAGCCAGTATCGGGCTTCAGCTCCGGATTGTCCTGATGGGCGAGATGCCGGAACTTGGGAAGAAGATACGCGTTCAAGCCTTGGACGCCCGCGCTGCTGCGGCCGAGCGCGTGGCCTCGCATCCAGGGCAAAAAACGGGGTAGTACGAAACGCTGGAGTTCAGAGGCCACCATGCGCAGGGCAGGACGACCGCTGCGCCGGGCAACCGAACGACTGATTCGCCAGAGAGCCGCGAACCGTCCCCGGACAAAAAGCTCCGCGAATGCGCCGGTGCCCGCATAACTGACCACCTCGTCGCCACCGAATCCCGCAAGAATCGATGTTGCTCCCTGCTCAGCTGCATCCCGCACCAACTGTTCGTAGAGGTCCTGCGAATCATCGAAGGTCGGGAAGTAAGGGCTGACACTGGCGTTGGCTGCCATGTCGTGTTCGGGGCTGCAAACCTCGATCAGGTCGATGTTGGGGTAGGCATCAAGAACCGCTTGCAGTGCTGGCCACTCATCCACGCGTGGCACACCATCGGGCAACGGGCGGCCACCGAACGCGTACGCGCGGATCCGGCGGTTATCCGGCGCGGCATTCCTTGCGGCCAGTGCAGCAATTGCAGACGAATCGAGACCGCCGCTGAGATGCGAGAGCAGCGGGCCCGTTCGCGGAAGGCGCCGCCCAACGGCTCGCTCGATCTTTTCCGCTAAAGTGGCCATAACCTCGTCGCGGTTCGCCGAGGGATGGAACGCGTCGCGGCACTCCAGCCTCCAATGAGTCAGGGTCTCCGCACCGCCAGCCGAAAAGGTGACCGATTGGCCTGGCATGACCCTATGGATCCGAGTGAATTGGGTCTCGGTGCCGTGGGCGAAGTTCCCCGTGGCCAGCTTGGCAACGACGTTGCGGTTGATCTCGTGGTCAATCAGGCCTGCTGCAATCAGCCCGGGCAACAGCGAAGCGAAGGCGACAAAACGGCCGGGTTCGTGCACGTAGTAGATTGGCCGCACACCGACACCGTCCCTTGCCAGCCGGAGACTGCCTGCGCCAGGGTCCCAGAAAGCGAGCGCGTACTCCCCATCCAGTTGGGCGCAGGTGCTGTTCGGATCATGGGAGAGCGCGGTACACAGTTCGGGCGCGTCGACTCTGGTGTCGTCCGGACCTTCGGCATCGTGCCACCACGCCATGTCTGCATCGGCCAGTAGGATCTGACCCGCCGAACCGTTTGAGGGTCTTGCGTGGGTGCGTGACGCGATCGCGTAGCTGAACGGACCTTGCTGGCCACGCTCTGGTGCGTCGGCCCATGGCGCCATGGCTGCCACCATGTCATCCAGGACCGTCGGAGCGCGTAGCTCACTGTCCAGTGAAAGGAGACCCGCAATCAGCGTGGTCATTGAGGTCTCTCACAAAGTACGAGGCGCGGTGGCAGGCCACCACGCCTCATTGTATCTCTTTGTTAGGCAAGCGCTTGCGCGCCCGTCCCCAGCGTTCCGAGTATCTCAGGAAGCGGGGAACTGAGGGAACTGGCCCTCAAGACTGCCATTTGGCACCACGCCGACGGCAGTTTCGTTGATCTCGATCTTTTCCAGGGTCGGTTCCGACCACGTTTTCGACGCACCTTGAATGCCAGCAGTCGACTGCCCGTTCGCGTTTGTCATCCCGTTCTCCACTTCCCAACACAGTATGCCATACTCATCAACGCACTTTACAGGTCATGCGCCCGGCAGACATTTCACAACAGACCTGCGGTACACTCCGCATACAATCTTGCCTTCAGGGTATCATGCGGCGGGCCTGAAATGTCAAGGTTTCGTGGGGCTGTGCAAGCAATTTGCACAACTCAATTTTTTGCCCTGCTCGCGTTAATCAAGGCGCTCCGCTATTTGGGGAGTGAAGATCAGTCGGCGCAACTTCCGCGATAATAATGTGTAAATAAAATCAAGAAATTAACAATGCCCAAGATCTGATTCCTCAGTACCACACTGACGACACAATCTGTGTGCAGTTGCCTCCGTGGGAGCTTCGGCAGAAGCCAGAATCACGAGAGACCACAAGCCCTTCAAGGGGCGCCGCCGGGGGATACACAGATGCCGACGATTACACTTGGAAGCGGTAACGATACCTATATCGATGATACCATCGCGCCGGACCAGACCGTCGACACGATCTTTGCAGGCGACGGGGACGACAGCATCTTCTCAAGCACCGGCGATGACATCATCTATGGCGGTGACGGCGATGACACCATTTCGTCGAACTCGGCCGGGTTTTTCACGGGCGACGTGGTCTATGGCGGCGACGGTGACGACGTCATCACGACGGCACTGTTTTCCGGTGGATCCGCGTCGACGGCGGCGGACACCGTGTTTGGCGGCGACGGAAACGACTCGATCGTCGGCGCGGCAGGCGGTCCCATCCCCGGCACCGATGTCATCTTCGCAGGCGCTGATGATGACACCGTGGACGGCAACGGTGGCGGCGATGTGATCGATCTTGGCGCCGGAAACGACCTGGTAATCGCGCGGATCGGCGAGGACACAATCGAAGGCGGAACCGGCGTAGACACGATCGACTTCAGCCGCGACTATCAGAGCGTCACCATCGACCTCCAAGGTGGTCCCACCGATCTGGTCAACTTCGAAGGCGACGCGGAGCGCGAAGACATCACCGGCTTCGAAATCGTCATCGGAACCAATGGCAACGATACAATCCTGGGCAATGCCGCCGACAACACGTTGGTCGGCCTGGCGGGCGACGATGTTCTCGATGGTCGCGACGGTTCGGACCTGTTTCGACCAGATGGCGGAGCCAACACGATCACGGGTGGCGAAGGCGGCACTGACCGCGACGTGATCGACTACTCTGATCGTCCACTGGGGCTCACCGTGATCTTCGACGGGTCGGAGCGCGGGGTCGTCATCGGCGGAGGTTCGCAGCAGGACTTCTTCTCGCAGATCGAGGTGCTCGACCTCACCGAGCAAGCCGACTTTGTGGACGCCCGTAATGATGATGACGGTGTGGAGATCTTCCTGCGTGGCGGAAATGACGTTGTGCAGCCCGGTGTAGGTGCCGACCTGCTGTTTGGCGGCGATGGAATCGACCGGCTCAACTTTGTCGGCACCCGGGATGCGGTCGAGATCGACAACGCGGCCGGCACGGGCTCGGGCGGCAATGCCGAGGGCGACACCTACGATTCCTTCGAGGATTTCGTGCTCACGAACGAAGACGACATCTTCCGGGGTTCCGATAATGCCGAGACGGTGGCCGGTGCACAGGGCTCGGACTTCATCCTGGGCGAAGGTGGCAATGACACCATTGTCGGCGATTCAGGCAATGACACCATCGATCCCGGACTGGGCGATGACAGCATCGATGGAGGCGCTGGGATCGACACCGTGTCCTACGCGTCGGCGGCGGCCCCCGCCTTCGTGATCGGCGATTCGGAGTTCGGATTGTCCATCAATCTAAGCAATAGAGGTGATCAGTTCACGGGTTATGGCCAGGACACTATCCTGAACTTCGAGATCGTGGAGGGCACGGATTTCGCTGACATTCTGATCGGTTCCAACGACCAGGATACTCTGTTTGGCGGAGATGGCAGCGACTTCCTGAACGGCAGCGGTGGCAGCGATGCGCTCTATGGCGGCCAGGGTTTCGACGCCTTGGAAGGCGGCTTGGGTGCGGACGAGCTGTTCGGCGGCACGGGCGACGGCCCGGTCGAGGGCGACATCGTGGTCTACTTCTCCGCCAACGAGGAGCTGACATTCGTCTTCGGCGCCACGCTCTCCGAGATCGAAGAGGGCTCGTCGACGGCAGTGAGCGAGGACACGATTGGCGATGATATCGAAGGTGTGGCGGGTGCGTCGAACTTCTCGAACACTTTCGATGGCACGGATCTCACTGGGCTGAGCCTCCTTCTCGGTGGTTCGCAGTCGGATACGTTCGATGGCGGCTCCGGGGTGGACCAGATCCTCGGGCTGGCCGGAAACGACGTGATCCGCGGCAATGGCAGCGGCGATGCGCTGATCGGCGAAGGGGGCGATGACGATCTGTTCGGTGGTGAAGGCGGCGACGTGTTCTTCTTCGACGGTGTCAACGAGGGCAACGACACGATCCACGATCTGGAGCTCGGGCTTGATCTGATCTTCTTCACTGGCGGGAACCTGACGCGCGAGGATGTGACCTTTGCCGACACGGATGCCAATGGGGACGAGCTGACAGACTCGGTGCTGAGTTACGAGACGGGTGGCGTGGCCGCATCAATCACTTTCATCAATATCGACGCGGCGACGGTCGAGGCGCAGGCGACGGTGATTTTCGCGTAAGCATCTGGGGCGAGACGCCCCCGAAGGTCGCTTTGTAATGGCGTGCCTGCTCGGATTCGCCCGGGCATTGACCCACTGACAGACTGACATCGCGGGCTGTTGCATGCCGCGCCTCCGCAATCGGCGCGCGCAACGCCACAAATCGTGCATTATGGTCGACAAAGACTTTAGAAGCAGCGATCAATGTAGCGATGAAAAGCGAAGAAGAATTCTCCGTGATGCTGAAGCCCATGGGGCTCGACGACCTCGACCAGATCTCCCCGTGGTTCTGGAACGTGAACGATGTGGCCATGTTCGACCGCACGTTGCCCTTGCCCGTTAATGCCGATTTCCTGCGGGAAAGCTGGCGAGTGGCGCTCAGCTATGCCGATCCGCCGCGGGCTTACTGGTTCGTTGCGGCAAGATCTGACGGCAAACCGCTGGGTGTGGGCGGGCTGCAGGCGATCAACTATATCCACGGGGATGCCGTCCTGCCGATGTTTATCTCGGATGAGGCTCGTGGCATGGGGCTCGCCACCGCGATCACTTGCCGGATGCTGGACATGGCGTTTGACCGGCTCAGGCTACACCGCGTCACGACGTTCTACCGGGCCGACAATGACGCCTCCCAACACGTGCTGACCAAGCTCGGCTTTTCCGAGGAAGGGCGCCAGCGCGAAGGATGGTTTGTGGACGGGGCGCGTTTGGATATTGTGCACTCGGGAATTCTTGCGTCAGATTGGCGCGAGCGTCGTGCCGAAGTGATGGATATGCTCGGGTCGCCGGGTAAGGTGCGTTTGGCCTTTATGGGTGAGAGCAACGTCTAATGACGGATTTGGAGAGTTCGGCCGGTCCCGAGGGTGGGGACGCACTGAAGAGACGGCTTGTAGCCGTTGTCTTTGCTGATGTTGCGAACTTCTCGCAAATGATGAGCCAGGACGAGGTCAGTACGACCATCTCGGTCAAGGACCGTTTGCGGCTCTTTCCAAAGACGGTTGTAAGATTCGGAGGCGAGCTGCGCGAATTCGCCGGTGACAGCGCTTTTCTGATGTTCGAGAGCGCTGTGGACGCCGTGAAGTTCTCGGTCGAGATGCTGAAGATCCTCGAGGACATGAACGCGAGCCTGCCCGAGGGCAAGAAAGTCCACTTCCGCTTTGGCGTAAATGTCGGCGAGATCCTGATCCGCGAAGACGAGATCGCGGGCGAAGTGATCAACATTGCCGCCCGCATCGAATCCTTCGCAGAGCCGGCGCGGATCTGCATCTCCGGTGAGGTCTACGACCACGTGTCCAACAAGCTCGGCTATGGCTACGAGTATCTTGGCGCGCAGGAGTTCAAGAATATCGGCCGCCCGATCGACGTGTTTCAGGTGCACGATAATCCGACGAGCGCTGCCATGACGCCGGGCCTCCGGCGCGACCAGCGCTCGGCCGGGTTCTACAACCAGCCTGCCTCGGACCTTTCCATCGTGGTGCTGCCCTTCGGGTTCCAGGGGAGCGACTCAAACGATCGCTGGTTCGCAGACGGGCTGACCGAGGACGTGACTACGAACCTCTCGCGCTTCCACCAGTTCTTCGTCATCGCGCGCGGTTCCGCCTATATGTACGGGGACCGCCCGACCTCGCCCGGGGACGCGGCTCGCGAGCTTGGCGTGCGCTACGCGGTCTCGGGTTCGGTCCGAAAGGCGGGCAATCGTATTCGCATCTCGTTGCAATTGCTGGACGCGCTCCATGACCGGATCATCTGGGGCGAGCAGTATAACCGCGACGTCGAGGACCTCTTCGATCTGCAGGACGAGATCACCCAGATCATTGTCTCGGCGACAGCAGCGCATATCGAGGCCATAGAGCGTGAGCGCCTCCGCCTGAGCCCTCCCGCCAACCTTCAGGCGTATGGGTTCGTGCTGCAGGGTCAGCAGCACATCTTCCGTTACACACGGGGAGAGGTGAGCTCCGCGCGTTCGCTCTATGACAATGCGCTGCAGAGCGACCCGCGCTATGCGCGTGCGCACGCCATGAAGTCGAGGACTTTCAATCTCGACTGGCGCTATGACTGGGCTGAACAGCCGGAACGGGCATTGGAGGACGCGCTGTCCCTGGCGCAGTCGGCCATCGAGTTCGACGGGCTGGACGCGCGCGGGTTCGGTGAGTTGGGATTTGCACACCTCTATCGCAAGGAGCACGACGCCGCGATCAACGCCTATCAGCGTGCGCTGAAACTGAACCCCAATGACGCGGACCTGATGTCCGACATGGGTGATGCGCTGGCGCATTCGGGTCGGTCCGACGAGGCGGTCGAACTGCTCTTGAAGGCCATGCGGCTCAACCCGTTCTATCCGGA
>JBCDID010000088.1:0-10703 GCA_038749355.1 Pseudomonadota bacterium
ATGCCTCCCCGTCATCCGCCCTCGTGAAGGCGGCGGAACCCAACCGGGTGCCGTCAGGTGCCTCCAACCCCTGGCCGGGGATCTCGATCACGCCGGGCAAGGCAGTCTGAGGGCAGGCCGCGGCAATGGCGCAGGCCAGCGGATGGGTGCTGCCTGCCGCCATGCTTGCGGCTACAGAAAGGTCCGCGTCGGACAGCGCACCGGGCAGCAGCTCGATGCCATCCGTCAGCGTGCCGGTCTTGTCGATCACAAGCCGGTCCACATCGGCGAGCCGCTCCAGCGCCGCCCCGTCTTTCAGAATGACGCCCTTGCCCATGGCCAGATTGACAGCCCGCGCCATCACGGCAGGCGTCGACAGACCCGCCGCGCAGGGGCAGGTGACGATAAGAACCGCGACGGCGATCATCAGCGATTGGGAGAGGCTCGCGTCCAGCACGACCCACCAGAGGAGGAATCCCGCCAGCGCGGCCGCGATGACGCTCGGCCCATAGGCCGCGGCGAAGCGTTCGGCCTGCTGCTGGGCGGGGCCCCGGTGCTGCTCGGCCTGTTCGGTCAGGTCCGCGATGGCCGAGAGGCGGGTGTCGCGCCCGGTTGCGGTCACCTTGACGCGCAGCGCCGCGACGATGGCCAGCGAGCCTGCAATCACCGGTTGGCCGGACAAGGCGTGCCGAGGTAGGGACTCCCCCGTGATCAGGCTTTCATCGATCTCGGCCTCGGCGTTTGCCAGCACTCCGTCGACTGGCAGGCGTGCGCCTGCGGACACCAGAACCTCGTCGCCGACGGCCAAATCCTCGACCGAAACAGACTGCGCGATCCCGTCCGGGCCGATGCGCCGGGCCGTGCGGTCCACCAGTTGGCGGAGGTTGTCTGACGCCGTGCGCGACCTCTCCCGGATCATGCCGTCCAGCCAGCGCCCGACGAGCAGGAACAGGATTAGCGAGACGGCGGCATCGAAATAGACCTCCTCGCCGCCGCGAATGGTTTCGTAGAGGCTCCCGGCCAGCGTCGTCAGGATCGCGAAGCTGATGGCGGCATCCATGTTGAACCGGCCATGGCGCAGGCCGCGCAGGGCAGGGTGGTAGAAGACGCGGCCCGAGAACGCGGCGACCGGCAGGGCGATCAGCGCCGAGAGCCAGTGCATCATCTCGCGCGTCGCGTGCCCCATGTCCGAGACGAGCCCGGCCCAGACCGCCGTCGAGAAGCCCATGACGTTCATGGTGCCGAAGGCGGCGACCGCGAGTGCGATGAGGACCGAGGGCTCGCGGGTGGCCGGCGCGGCCTCCAGCTGGATGGCGTGCGCTTCGAAACCGAGCGCAGCAATCCGGTCCAGCAGATCCTCCGGGTTCGCCCGCGCGGTCTCCCAGATCAGCCTCGCCCGCCCGGTGGTCAGGTTCACCCGCGCGAGGGTGACGCCTTCGACCGCATTGAGGGCGCGCTCGATCTTCGCGCTGCACGATCCGCATTTCAGCCCACCAACAGCACAGATCAGGTCCGACAGCCCGTTGCCGAGGTCGCGTTGTCCTGCGAGCGCCGTCATTTCGCGGCCCCCGACGTGTCGCCGACGATCCGCTGCCCCTCCCACGCGCCGAGGGCGATGGAGACATGATAGGTCTTGTAGCCGAGGTAGAGGGCCAGCGCGCTGATCATGATGGCGACCATCATGCGGCGCGACTGGCGTTCGCGGGCGGCGTCAGTCATCGCTCCGCTCCTGGCCGTTCCAGTGCACGTAAAGGGCAAGCTTGCGGATTTCGGCGTCGGTCAGGCGACCCGACCAGAAGGGCATGACCCCTCGCCGGCCGGACCAGATCGTGCGGTAGATCGCCTCGCGGGAGCCGCCGTAGATCCAGGCCTCGTCGATCAGGCTGGGGGCGCCGATCTCGTAGCCGCCCTCGCCGTCGTCGCCATGACAGCCCGCGCAGTTCTCCTCGAAGATCGTGGCTCCGGTGCTCGCCAGTTCCCCGTCGTGCTCCTGCCCCGAGATGGCAAGCACGTGGTGGGTGACCGCCCGGACATCCGCTTTCTCGAGAATACCCTGCGCGCCGAAGGCCAGCATCTCGGCTGCGCGCTCGTCCTCGTGCCCGGAGTTGATGCCGACCTGCAAGGTGTACTCGATCTCTTCGGGCAAGCCGGACCAAAGCCAGTGCCCGTCCGTGAGGTTCGGGAAGCCCTTCTGCCCCTTGAGGTCGCGCCCGTGGCACATGGCGCAGTTGTCGCGGTAGAGCACGCCCGCGGCATGCTCGAACTGCGCGTGCACTTCGGGGTCGCCCGCCAGTTCCTCCAGATTGCCGTCCACCAGCACGGCCAGCGTGTCCGCCTGGCTGTCGGCGGCATTGGCGACCTTCTCCAGCACCAGTTCGCGCGATGAATAGCCGAGCGCGCCTCGGGTAAAGTCGCTGAACACGGGCCAGGCCGGGTAGAGCAGCCAGTAGCCGATTGCGAAGAGGATAGTCAGCCAGAGCGCCCAGCGCGTGGGCCAGGGGACAGGCGTGTCGAGCTCCTTGATCCCGTCCCATTCATGGCCGGTGGTGTTGCGCCCGCTGACCTCGTCGAATTCTACCTGCATGGCTTGTCCTCCCGGTCGGCCTCGTCCAGCGGCCAATGGGCGGCGGCATCCAGGCCCTTGCGGCGCGACGGCCAGTAGGCCCAGAGGGTGGCGGCCAGGAAGACCACCAGCAGGTAGACGGCCCCCCAGCTTTTCGAGAATACGAGGACAGCATCATGGGTTGGATCGCCGCTCATCGGATCAGGTCCTCCCGGGTCAGGGCATCGGTGTCCACAAGGGTCCCGAGCATCTGCAGATAGGCGACCATGGCGTCCATCTCGGTTACGCGGTCGGGGTCGCCGTCGAAATCCCGGATGTTGACCTTGTCGCCGTAGCGTTCGGCCAGATCGTCCTCGTAGTTTGCCTCGGCATCCGCCTGACGCAGCGCATCTGAGCCCGCATTGCGGATCTGTGCGTCCGTGTACGGGACGCCCACACGGGAGAGCGCCGACAACGCGTCGGGCAGGTGTTCGGTCGCCAGCCGGGCCTCGGCAAGGAAGGCGTAGCCCGGCATGATGGACCCATCGACGATCTCGCGCGGGTTCTTCATGTGCGCGACGTGCCAGGCGTCTGAGTACTTGCCCCCGACCCGCGCCAGGTCCGGGCCCGTGCGCTTGGAACCCCATTGGAACGGGTGGTCATACATGCTCTCAGCGGCGAGGCTGAAATGCCCATACCGCTCCACATCGGAGCGAAGCGTCCGGATCATCTGGGAGTGGCAGGCATAGCAGCCCTCGCGCACGTAAATGTCACGCCCTGCCAGCTCCAACGGCGTGTAGGGGCGCATCCCGTCGACCTCCTCGATGGTGTTCTCGATGGTGAACAGCGGCGCGATCTCAACGATCCCGCCGATGGAGGCAACACCGAGGATCATCATCGTGAAGGCGATCCCGTGGCGTTCCAGTTTCTGATGTGCTGTGGACATGGGCCTTACTCCGCCGGGACCGCGAGGGGCTTGCGGCGCGCGGGCTGTTCCCCCTTCGCCGGTCCGTTCACGGTCATGTAGATGTTGTAGGCGCCGATGCAGCCGCCCGCGAAGTACAGGAACCCGCCGATGGCCCGCGCGATGTAGTAGCCGTGCATGGCGTCCACTGTGTCGATGAAGGCGTAGAGGAACTGCCCGTCATCATCGTAGGTCTGCCACATCAACGACTGGGTGATGCCGCTGTTCCACATGGCGCCGACGTAGATCAGCGTGCCGGACAGCGCGAGCCAGAAATGCCAGGCCTCGAGCCGCAGGGAGTAGACGCCCTCGCGCTTCCAGACCCAGGGTACCAGCTTGTACATCGCGCCGAAGGTGATGAAGGCGACCCAGCCGAGCGCGCCCGCGTGCACATGGCCCACCGTCCAGTCGGTGTAGTGGCTGAGCGCGTTCACCGGCTTGATCGCCATGAACGAGCCCTCGAACGTGGCCAGCCCGTAGAACAGCACCGCTACCATCATGAACCGGATCGCGGGGTCCGTGCGCACCTTGTCCCAGGCGCCGTTCAGCGTGAGGATCCCATTGAACACGCTCGCCCAGGACGGCACCAGAAGGATCACCGACATGGTCATGCCCAACACCTGCACCCAGTCGGGTAGGGCCGTGTAGTGGAGGTGGTGCGAACCCGCCCAAAGGTAGAGGAACGTGATCCCCCAGAACCCCACGATCGACATGCGGTACGAATAGATCGGTCGTCCCGCTGCCTTGGGCAGGAAGTAGTAGAGCATGCCGAGGAAGCCTGCCGTCAGCAGGAAGCCCACTGCGTTGTGCCCGTACCACCATTGTGTCATGGCATCCTGCACGCCCGAGAACGCCGAGTAGCTTTTCGCGTGCGCCAGCCCCATGGGCGCGGCCAGGTTGTTCACCACGTGCAGCATCGCGATGACCACGATGAAGGCGAGGTAGTACCAGTTGGCCACGTAGATATGCGGCTCGGCCCGGCGCGAGAGCGTGCGCAGATAGGTGATCAGGTAGGCGACCCAGACGACCAGCAGCAACAGATCCGCGTACCACTCGGGCTCGGCATATTCCTTGCCCTGGGTGATGCCCAGCGGATAGCCCGTGGCACCAATGAAGACGAAGAGGTTGTACCCGCCGACGATCAGCCACGGCGTGATGTCGCCCGCGAGGCGCGCCCGCGAGGTGCGCTGGACCACGTAGAACGAGGTTGCGATCAACGCGTTCCCGCCGAAACCGAAGATCACGGCGGTGGTGTGCATCGGGCGCACGCGGCCGAAATTGGACCACGCCATGTCGCCGTTCAGCGACGGGAATGCCAGCTGCCAGGCCAGCACGTCACCGATGAAGAAGCCGAACACCCCCCAGACCAGGCAGGCGAGGATGCCCCACTTGATCACCTCGTCATTGTATTCAAGTGGCGGCTCATGGGCCCGGGCCGAGAGCTTCCCGATCAGCAGAAGCGATGCCGCGCCTGCGCCCGTGGTCATGAGCAGACCATGCACCAGCAACCCGTCCGAGGTCGCCATTCCGGTCAGCGCCACGCCCAGGATCAGAAAGGCAATCGCGGCTGCAAGGCAGGCCAGGGTTTCGAGTCTCGTGTCCATCTCGTGTTCTCCTCGATTGACATTGTAATAAGCATTATAGATACCTATTATAATGCGACACGCTGTCAGGGATCGTTCGACGCCTTCGAGATGGGAGTTTGAGGTCGCTACTGTTCCGCCCCGGACGAGCGTCGAGGCATCACGTTGGGAGTTGGCAAAGGATGACGGGTCAGATGACGAGCAGGAGGCAGGCCGTTGCACTGGCCGGGGCACGTGCGCTCGCCACCATCTGGTGCGGCATGATCCTCGGCGTCTCGTTCATCGCGACGCCCGTGAAGTTCACCGCACCTTCGATCGACTTCCCGACAGCGCTGGATGTGGGCCGCGTGACATTTGGCCTGTTCGGGCCGATCGAACTCGGCGTCAGCGTGGCTCTTTTGTGCGCGGCTTTGCTGGCGCAGCGTGCCCGTGGCCTGCTGGTGGTCGCGATCCTCTGCCTTGCGCTGACGGTGCTGGAGAACTTTGGTTTGCGGCCTCTGTTGGACGCCCGGATGCAGGCGATCTTCGACGGCCGGCCGCTGGAGCCGTCACACATGCATAAGGTCTATGTTGCGACCCAGTTCGTCAAAGTGGTGGCTCTGGTGGCGGTGGGATGGGCCCGTATGCCTGCGGTCGAGCCTGACGCCAGTCCGGCCTAGCTAGCCCCCTTTGCGGAAGGGGGTGCGGTCCGCGAGGGCCGCGTTTTCATAGGCAACCGCGTCGCGTTCGCCTTCCAGATAGTGCTCGACGGCGCGGCGGAAGTTCGGGTCCGCGATGAAGTGCAGCGACCGCGTGGTCACGGGCTCATAGCCGCGCGCCAGCTTATGGCCGCCTTGTGCGCCCGCCTCGACCCGCTGTTGCCCGTTTCGGATCGCGAAGTCGATGGCCTGATAATAGCAGGTCTCGAAATGCAGGCAGGGGTGATCCTCGGTGCAGCCCCAGTACCGGCCGAACAGGGTCTCGCGTCCGATCACGTTCAGCGCGCCCGCGACCCACTTGCCGCCGCGCTCGCACATGATCAGCAGGATGTCATCGCGCAGCCGTTCCTGCGCGATGTCGAAGAACTTGCGCGTCAGGTAGGGCGTGCCCCATTTGCGCGCGCCGGTGTCCTGGTAGAAGATCCAGAATGCGTCCCAGTGCTCCGGCTGGATCTGGTCGCCCGTGAGCCAGTGGATCGTGACGTCGTTCTCGATGGCCCGCGCGCGTTCCTTGCGCAGGGTCTTGCGTTTGCGTGACGCCAGTTCGCCGAGGAAATCGTCAAAAGTCTCGTATCCCCGATTCAACCAGTGAAATTGCTGGTCCGTGCGTTGCAGGAGACCGATCTCGCCGCCCCATTCCCACTCGTCGTCAGTGCAGAAGTTGAAGTGGATCGAGGAGATGTCGTTCTGCTCCGCCAGTTGGATTGCGCCCTGCAGCAGCGCCGCGCGTCCGGTGCCCATGTCGATCCCGGCATCCGGGCGCACCAGCAGGCGCGGTCCCGTGGCGGGCGTGAACGGGATCGCCGACAGGAGCTTTGGGTAGTAGTGCCCGCCCGCGCGTTCGAATGCGTGGGCCCAGCTGTGGTCGAAGATGTACTCGCCCTGGCTGTGCCCCTTCACGTAGAGCGGCATCACGCCAGTGGTCTGCCCGGCGACCGAGGCGATCAGGTGCTGCGGCCCCCAGCCTTCGCGCGGGGTCGCCGAGCCGCTTTCCTCGAAGGCGGTCAGAAAACGATGCGTGTGGAACGGGAAGAGCGGACGGCCGCCATCGGCAACCTCGGGGGCCGCGCAGGCGTCCCACTCCTCGGCATCGACCTCCGTCAGCCGTGGGGCTACCCGGATCTCCACCAGCGCGTCACCGTCCATCGGCACCTCCTGTCCCCGGGAGAGGTGGGGGCAGGCAGGCGCGGGTCAAGGGGCGATCATTCCTCGTTCCAGGCGCGTTCGAAATAGTCGGTGATCGGCTTCAGCAGGTATTGGAACGGTGTCCGCTCGCCGGTCTGGATGTAGACCTCCACCGGCATGCCCGCGATCAGCTCCAGACCCTCCAGCTTGCCCAGTTCACCAGCCTGCAGCGCGACCTCGGTCTTGTAGTAGGTGAGGCCGGTTTGCTCGTCCGTCGTGGTGTCGAGCGCGAGGTTGGTCACGTTCCCGAACAACTCCGGCGTTGTGCGCGTGTTGAAGGCCGAGAACCGCAGAACCGTGTCCTGCCCCTTGTATACGCTGTCGATGCTGACCGGGTCGACCTGCGCGTCGATGACCATCTCCGCATCGCTGGGAACGACATAGAGGATCGGCTCCGCCGGGCGCACCACCGACTGCAGCGCAAAGACGGTGTTGTCCAGGACGACGCCGTTCATGGGCGCGCGGATATCCAGACGGTCCAGCCGTTCGCGCAGAGAAAGGCGGCGTTCCTTCAGCTCAAGCTCGCGGAAGCCGAGTTCGCGCGACTCCGAGATCGCTTCCTCCAGCATGGTCGCGTCCATGCGCAGAAGTTCGATATCGATCTCCGAGATCTGACCCTTCAGGCTCGCGATCTGGCCGAGCAGCTGCCCGGCCTCACCCTGCAGACGCGCCTCTTCGCGCTCCAGCGCCAGGACGCGCGAGGCAGGCACAAGCTTCTGGCGCAGCAGCTTCTTCATGTCGACCAGTTCCTGGCCAATGAGTTCGACCTGCCGGGTCATCGCGACACCTTCGCGTTCGGCACCGGCGATCTGTTCTGCGAGCTGTTGCTGGCGCTCGCCCATGACGTTGCGCTCCGTCGCCATGGAGTCGCGCTGTGCCGCAAGGAGCGCCTCCTGGCCGAGCCTCAGCTTCTCGACTTCCCGATTTGCTGCGGCGGCTTCCAGCAGTTCCGGATCAAACTCGATCGCACCCAGGCCAAGCTGCACCGCCTCAAGACGTCCGCGTCGGGCAATGATCTCGAAGAGCTGGCTCTCAAGCCCTGCAAGTTCGGATTGCAGCGTGGTGCTGTCCAAACGGATAAGAACCTGGCCCGCGGCCACACGGTCGCCCTCGCGCACGAGGATCTCCTCGACCACTCCGCCATCGGGGTGCTGCACGACCTGCTTGTTCGCCTCGACCCGGAGCTGGCCCGTGGCCACGACCGCGCCCGCGAGGCTCGCGGTTGCCGCCCAGCCGCCGAACCCGCAGCCGAGGACGAGCACGCAGATCATCCCAAAGCGGATGAACGAGCCTGCGTTCCAGCCGGCTTCCTTGTCCTGCGCGGCACTTCCGCCATCGCCGGGCAATTGCATCTGCATCATTCTTTGTCTCCCGTCAGCGCAACGGTCGTGCTTGTGGGTGAAAGCGTCGCGGCGCCGGGGCCCGCGGGGCCCGCGACACTGGCGGCAGCGCCAGCCGCGGCCGGTGCGCTGCCTTCCGCGCCGCCCTTGCCGACGAGCTGCGGATAATTGCGCGTGCGCTTCTTCAACACTTCATCCCGTGGCCCGAACTCCACCTGCACGCCCTTGTCGATCATCAACAGATAGTCACAGGCGGCGATGGCGCTAGGCCGGTGAGCCATGATGATCACGACGCGGCCCCGGCTCTTGGCATCGCGGATCGCGTCCACAAGCGCCTGTTCGCCCTGAGCGTCCAGATTAGCGTTCGGTTCGTCCAGAATGAGGACAGGCGGATCACCATAAAGTGCGCGGGCGAGAGCGACCCGCTGGCGCTGACCCCCGGAAAGACGCGCCCCGCCTGCGCCGATTTCCGTGTCATAGCCCTGGCTGAGGCTGAGCAGCAATTCGTGCGCTCCGGCGCGCTGGGCAGCTTGCACGATCGCTTGGCTGTCCGGCTGTGGGTCGAGCCGCGCGATGTTGTCGGCCACGGTACCCGAGAGGAGGCCGACTTCCTGCGGAAGGTAGCCGACATACTTGCCGAGCTCGTCGGTTGGCCATTGGTCCAGTGCTGCGCCATCGATCCGGATCGAACCCGCTGCGGGCGGCCATATCCCTGTCAGCACCTTGGCAAGAGTCGTCTTGCCCGCGCCTGAGGGGCCGATCACGCCGAGTGCCGTGCCAGGCTCGATCTTGAACGTGATCCCGCGCAGCACCGGCACCTGATCGCCGGGCGCGACGACGGCAAGCTGCTTGGCCTCGACAAAGCCCTTGGGTGCGGGGAGCTGGGTGCGCGGCGGCTCCGGCGGCGTCTTCTCGAGGATCTCGGCAAGGGCAGCCCAGCCGCGGGTCGCGCGTTGGAAGAGACCCCACTGACCGATCGCCTGCTCGATAGGGGCGAGCGCGCGGCCCATCAGGATCGACGCGGCGATCATCATGCCGGGAGAGATGTCCTGCTGCAGCACCAGGTAAGCACCAGCGGCCAGCATGAAGCTTTGCAGGTAGAAACGGAGCGCCTTGGAGCCGGAGGTGTAGCTCGCGGTCGTGTCGGACGCCTCGATCTGCTTGCCAAGCGACTTCTCACGCAAACCCTGCCAGCGCGACATTCCCTTCGCGCGCATGCCAAGTGCCTGCACTGGTTCGGCATTCTGGCGCAGTGCCTCGCCGAGGTTTTCGGCCTCTGCACTCGCCATCTGGGATTCGGCGTTGGGCCGCTTGGAGCGCCATTGGTTGAGGAACGTCAGAGTGATCAGAAGGATCATCCCCGCAATCGCCACCCAGCCGAGCAGGGGGTGAAAGAGGAAAATCGCTGCCGTGAAGATGGGGGTCCAGGGAATGTCGAAGAGAGCGAAAGGCGCAGGGCCGGACAGAAGCTGACGGCAGGCGTCGAGATCGCGCGCGGCGGTGTTGGGCTTGGCGCGATCGGAAGGCGCGATGGAGCGACGCAGCACCGCCTCGAACACGCGCATGTCCAAGAGTGTCTGAAACTTCGCACCGGCGCGGGCCATGACGCGCCCACGCGCGTATTCCAGCAGACCCATCATCAGGAAAAGGCCGGTGACGAGCAGCAGCAGGGCGACCAGGGTCTCCTCCGACCGGCTCGAAAGCACCCGGTCATAGGTCTGCAGCATGAACAACGGACCCGTCAGCATCAGCAAGTTCACGAAGATGCTGAAGACCATGACGGACCAGAAGTGCCGGCGGCACTCGTTTCGGGCTGACCGGAGTTCGGCCAATCCCTTGGCGTTTTCTGTATTGGACACTCTGTGGCCCCACATTTTCTTGTGCGCGTAATCGTCGGCGCGAAGCCTTAACATAGAATAAGTGGTTTTCGAGGCGGATGTAAGCAATCTGGCATAAGCATTTTGCATGATGCCGGAAAGCTGCGGCCAAATGTCCCGCAGTTCGCGGGTCAATTCTGTTGCGCTGCGGCAGCGAGGGCTTGGCGAAGATTGTGCAGGGCACTATCCTGTCGCCCGGCAGGCAAACCATGCAAGTTGCGGTTGGCAACGAGCGGAGTGGGGCAAGAAATGAACAGGCTGGTTCGAATTGCGGGCATCTTGGTTGTTGGCGTATGGCTGAGCGCGTGTGCCGCGCCTCCGAGCGACGGAGAACTGGTTGCCGATCCGTATGAAGGGTTCAACAGGTCCGTTCACAGCGTGAACAAGGGCCTCGACCGTGCCGTGCTGAAACCCGCCTCCGAGGCCTATGACTTTGTCACGCCAACGCTTTTCCGCTTCCTGTTCGCAAATGCGATCAACCATCTCGACCTGCCAAACGTGTTGATCAACCAGATGTTGCAGGGCGACGGCGAAG
>JBCDID010000089.1:0-10689 GCA_038749355.1 Pseudomonadota bacterium
CGCAGCTTCGTCTGTCGCACTGTCGTCGGGATGTAACGGATCGCCAACCCGATGCGCCGGTCTTCGGTGGTGTTCGGGTGAGAGCCATGCGCGAGCAGGACGTGGTGCAGGCTGAACTCCCCGGCCTTAAGGGCAACATCGGTGGCGTCATCCTCGTTGACCTCCACCGCGATCTCCTGGCCCCGCGTCAGCAGGTTGTTTTCGTGATAGGTGTCCTTGTGATCTGTCTGGCCCCACTTGTGTGACCCCGCCACGAACTTCATCGAGCCCGATTCAACAGGAGCGTCCGACAGGGCGACCCAGGCGGTCAGAATGTGATCGGCAGGCTCCAACCCCCAGTACGTGGCGTCCTGATGCCAGCTGACGAAATCCTGGGTCTTGGGCTCCTTGATGAAGAAGTTAGTAACCCAGCAGAGGATGTTCGGTCCGATCACCTCTTCGACCGCATCCAGGATCTGCGGATGGCGGATCAGTTCGTCACACCATGTAAAGAGAAGGTGCGTCTGGTGGCGCATGGCTGCCTGAAGCGGTCCGCCAGTGATCTTCTCGTGGGCTTCCAGCCGATCGCGATACCCGCGTGCATCTGCGGCAGACATGGCGCGCAGTGGAAAGTAGAACCCATCGCGGTTGTATACGCTCTTTATGTCAGACAGTGCTCCGTCAGGCATTTCGTCCTCCACTGGGAAGTGCGGCTGCGAGCCGCTCGGCTTCTTCCGGTTTCATGGTGTAGGAGTGTTCGGCATCCGGGAACGCGCCGGAGCGCACGTCGGCAGCGTAGTCGGCAAACGCCTTGGTTGCGATCTCGGCGATGTTGCCGTAGCGCTTGGCGAATTTCGGCTTGAACGTGTCGAAGGCCCCGATCAGATCATAGCCGTTCAGAAGCTGACAGGTTCCTGCCGACCCAGCGCCAATGGAGAAGGTGAAGATCGACACGGCTTCATCCACGGCCTTTCCGACCTCGTAGGGCATGGCCTCGATCTCCAGCCCGATGGCCCCGGCCTCCTCGATCGCGCGGGCGTTATCGATGATCTTCAGTGCGTCTTCTGCCGTACGGCCCTGCATCTTGAACCCGCCCAGCATGTGGATGCGGTGCGGCAGCAGTCCGACATGGCTCATGACCGGGATGCCCGCGTCGGCGACGGCCTTGATGACGTTGAATATCTCCCGCCCGCCCTGAAGTTTGACGGCATCCGCTCTGCTTTCCTTCATCAGGCGGGCGGCGTTGGTCACCGCCAGATCGGCCGTCGCGTAGGAGCCGTAGGGCATGGACACGAGGCACATGGTGTCGGGCGCACCTCGTCGAACGGCCTGGCAGTGCATGATCATCTGATCCACGGTCATCGCAAGCGTGTTTTCGTGGCCATGCAATGTCATGCCGAGGCTGTCGCCTACGCCGATGATGTCGATGCCGGCGCGCGCGGCCCAGGTCGCTGTCAGGACCTCGCCCACCGCCACCATGACAAGGCGCTCGCCCGCGGCTTTCTTCGCGGCCAGATCCGGGATCGTAAGTTTGGTGCGTTCGGTCATGCACGGCCTACTTGTTCCACTTGGAACAATATGCTCACATAGGCTTCCTATTCGCAAGAGAAACTTCTATTCGCGGATGCATGTCTGAGCCGAGCCTCTCCAAGCCTCTCCCCGACGACTTCCTGCAACGCGTGGAATTTCGCGATGCAGCGTTGCTGTCTTTCGTGACCAGCGCGATCATCGTTCCTGCGTATGACGAGGTGAAGCGGGAGTTCGGGATCATTCGCGCGGAGTACATGCTGTTGCTGTGTCTGTCACACTACCCGGTGCTGACGGCACAGGACGTTTCACGGCTGACCGGACGGCCGCGAAACTCGATATCCCGCGCGGTGCATCGGATGCTTTCGGACGGGCACATTGAGCGGGCGCCGGATCCCGATGACGGGCGGCAGGCACGTCTGACGATCACGGCGTCTGGGCGCGCCCTGCATGACAAGATCGCCGAGCACATGCGCCAGCGGCAAGAGGCCGTGCTTTCGGGGCTACATCCGGTTGAGAGGGATACACTTGCTGCGCTGCTCGAGAAGGCCGCTCAACACGCAGCGGATCTGTAGCCCTAGGCGCCTTCGGATCATTGATCCGCGTTGCGTTCGCGTTCAATCCGCCGCCAGTTGGCGACATTGCGATTGTGATCGTCCAGATTCGTTGCGAACGCGTGCCCCCCCGTGCCATCCGCCACGAAGTAGAGATAGGGTGTTTCATCCGGCTGGGCCGCGGCCATCAGCGAATCCCGACTGGGATTCGCGATGGGCGTGGGCGGCAGGCCCGGAATGACATACGTGTTGTAAGGCGTTTTCGCGCGCAGTTCCGACCGCCTCAGCCCGCGGCCCAGTGGTGCCTGTCCGAGCGTGATCCCGTAGATCACCGTGGGATCCGTCTGCAGCTTCATCCCGCGACGAATCCGGTTGATGAAGACCGATGCCACCTTGCCGTGCTCCTGTGGGCGGGTCTCCTTCTCGATGATCGAGGCGAGGATCAGCAACTCCTCCTTGGACTTCAGCGGCAGGTCAGGTGCGCGCGCGGCCCAGGCCTCGTCCAGCGCCTCGGTCATGCGGGTCTGCATCCGTTTCACGACGTCCTCGCGCGAGGCGCCCCGCTCATAGGCCCAGGTATCCGGGAAGAGCGAGCCCTCGGCGGGCATCTCGGCGATCTCTCCGGTTAGAAGCTCGGCCGCATAGATACGGTCCACGGCCTGCGAGACCGTCATGCCCTCCGGAATGGTGACAGTGTGCTGGACATTGCCGCCCTGGGACAGCAGCGCAACCAACTCGTCGATCGAGGTGCCAGGCTCAAACGCGTACTCGCCGAACTTCAGGTTCTGCGCCTGCCCTGCGTAGTTTGCGGCCAGCCGGAACATCTGCGCCCCGGATAGAGCGCCGCCCATCACGCGGTCGGGCAGGGCGCCTTGTTCAACCAGAAGGTCCGAGATCTCCCGCACGCTGGCCCCGCGCGGTACCTGCACGACCAACTCTTCGGTCAACGGGCCGGGTCGTGTCACCGTATCCCGTGCAACACTGAGCCCGCCCAGCGCCACCAACCCCAGAACGATCAGGATGGTCAGGACATTGGCGGCGATGTTGCGCATGGATCTGGCCCTTGTGGTCAGGAGGCGGGTGCCCGTCCGAAGATCAGCGAGGCGTTTGTGCCCCCGAAGCCGAAGCTGTTGGAGAGCGCGACGTTGATCTCCCGCTCGCGCTTTGCACGCGGCACCAGATCCAGCGGTGTCTCCACCGAGGGGTCGTCCAGGTTCAGCGTCGGCGGAGCCACCTGATCCCGGATCGCCAGCACGGTGAAGATCGCCTCCAGCGCGCCGGCAGCGCCCAGAAGGTGCCCGGTCGCGGACTTGGTCGAGGACATGGAGACGTTGCCCGCGTGGTTGCCCAACAGGCTTTCAACGGCCTTCAGCTCGATCTCGTCGCCCACAGGCGTCGAGGTGCCATGTGCGTTCACGTAGTCGATGGCGGATGCCTCCAGACCCGCGGACCTCAGCGCCGCCTTCATGGAACGGTAACCCCCGTCCCCGTCCGGCGCTGGCGAGGTGATGTGGTAGGCATCGCCGGACAGACCGTAGCCGAGCCACTCACCATAGATCTTCGCACCGCGCGCCCGGGCGTGCTCCAGCTCTTCGAGCACCACGACGCCCGCGCCCTCGCCCATGACGAACCCGTCGCGACCCTTGTCATAGGGGCGGGAGGCCTTCTGAGGCGTCTCGTTATAGGAGGTCGACAGCGCCTTGCACGCCGCGAACCCTGCCAGCGACAGCTCGCAGACCGGGCTTTCGGCGCCGCCTGCCAGCATGACGTCCGCATCGCCCAAAGCAATCAGCCGGGCCGCGTCGCCAATGGCGTGGGCTCCGGTGGAACAGGCCGTCACAACCGCGTGATTGGGGCCCTTGAAGCCGTACTTGATGGAGACCTGGCCCGAGCAGAGGTTGATCAGCGCACCCGGAATGAAGAAGGGCGAGATGCGGCGCGGGCCGCGTTCCTTCAGCGTGATGGCCGCATCGCCGATGCTCTCGATCCCGCCGACGCCGGAGCCGATGAGGACCCCGGTGCGCTCGCGCGCTTCGGTTTCGTCTTCACCGGGACGCCATCCCGCATCGTCCACCGCCTGCTCGGCGGCGGTCAGCGCGTAGGTGATGAACCGGTCGATCTTGCGTTGATCCTTTGCAGGAACCCAGTCGTCCGCATTGTAGGTGCCGTCCGTGCCGTCACCGAGCGGGATTTCGCAGGCGATGCTGCAGGGAAGGTGGCTGGCGTCGAAATGCTTGATGGTTCCGGCAGCGGATCGGCCTGCCAGAGACCTGTTCCAACTTTCCTCGACCCCGCATGCCAGCGGAGACACCAGTCCAAGTCCTGTGACCACGACACGCCGCATGAGCTGCCCCCATCTGTTCTCGGTTATTTTCGGATGTATAAGGCGGGCGGATGCCACCCATCAAATGAAAACGCGGCCAGAGGGCCTGCCCCCGAGCCGCGCATCCGCGATCCCGGCCCGGTCGGGCCACGGGATCAAAGGCCAATCAGCCCTTTTCGGTGATGAACTTCACCGCGTCGCCAAAGGTCTGGATCGACTCGGCGGCGTCGTCGGGAATCTCGATACCGAACTCTTCTTCGAACGCCATGACGAGTTCCACGGTGTCGAGGCTGTCGGCACCGAGATCGTCAATGAAAGACGCTCCTTCGACCACTTTTTCCTCATCGACGCCGAGATGCTCGACCACGATCCCTCTCACCCGGGTTGCGATGTCGCTCATTCCAATACCTCATCTTCCGCGGCCTGTGCGCCGCCCGTTTGGATTCCGCTTTCCTGGAGCGGGAGACCCCTGCCAGATAGCCCGCGCACCCCCTATCAACAAGTCCCCCAAAAGGCAAACCCGGAATTGGGGAGGCGCAACAGGGTGCAACACCCAGTCACCCGTGCAGCAGGGCACGCGCGGACTCATGGGTGTATTCGACCATCACTCCCATGAGGAACAGCTGCAAGAAGACACGGTCCACGGTACTCACGGAACAACCGCAGCCGCCTTCTACCACTTCGCGCAGCAGAGCGATCTGGGCCGCAATCCGGTGACGCCCCTGGGTCGGGTGCAGGAACAGCGACCGGGGGACGTGAGCGTTGGGCCTGCCGGATGCTCTGCGGGTGTCGATCTGTACAAAGGCCAAAGCCCGGAGGCCATGCTGATGAAGACCAACTGATAGCAAACAAGATCGGACTGACGAGGCGGTATGGACGCTATTTCTACCGACGCATTGCTGCTCTGCTGCGCCGGGTTGGGTGTTGGGTCCATGATAAGCATGTCGAGTGACTATGGCACCAGGAGGGGATGACGCTTGATGGCGGATGCCAGCCCCTGGCTGCATGCGCGTGCCGAGATGTCGCCTTCACCCGAGCCAAACCGAGTTTGCATTGCTGTAAGTCTTTTGCCGCCTAAGGAGGCACTTGATATCGGCAAAGGCAAGAATAACGTTGCGCATGAAACCTATACGTGTGGATCTTGAAGGGGCATTCTTGGATCGTGGAAGCTCGGCTCGGGACTGTACTGATTGTCGATGACGAAGCGCTTGATCAGAAGATGTACAAGCGGGTCATTGAGCGGTCGGGCTTGGCCGCGAATGTGCTGACATTCAACTATCCGGACGAAGCTCTGGCTTATCTTGGCGAGGCTGGCCGGGATGCGGTCGACGTCCTGCTGATCGATGTGAACATGCCCCGAATGTCCGGGTACGAATTCCTGTCCCGAGCCAAGGTGGAGCTCGGGCAACAGTTCGCCGAACTCACGGTCGCGATCCTCACGACTGTTCAGGACCCGCTTGAGGAGGGGCGCGCGCGCGAGATGCCCAAGGTGGATCATGTGCTTTGCAAGCCTCTGACCATCGAGGATTTGCAGCTCATTGCCAGCACTCGCTCCGCTGGCTTGGGTTAGCGCCGAGCCTTCACTTGCTGCATACTTGCAGAGCGGCAAGGCTGGAGGGTGGCAGGACGTAGCCGGACACTGCGGGCCAAGCTGAAGAAAGGGCCTCCGTGACAAAGTCGGTAGACGAAGCTGGTATCCGTGCGGCGCTTGATGCCTGCGCCAGGATACCGATCCGATCGGTCAGTGCAGTTCAGTCTTTTGGTGCGCTGATGGCGATTGGTCCGAGCGATGGCATCGTTGCCTTCGTCAGTGAGAATCTTGCGGAGATCTGTGGGCTCGACGCGCATCAGGTCATCGGGCAGAGTGCCCATGAGGTCCTGTCATCCGAACTCCGGCATGCGATCAACAACCGGGCCTCGTCCAAGTCCTTCGCGACCCGGCGCACGAGCATCGGGAACTTTCGCGTCGGGGATCGTGACTGCGAAATCCATGCGTTCGCACGTGACGGCTACCACGTGCTTGAACTGGAGCCATTTTCGGAACGCGACGCAACGAAAAGCGACGACCCGGCTTTTGGGGCCTTCCTGATGCAGTCGATATCAGGCTCGACTTTCTTGCAGCCGATGCTGGACGACACGGTGCGGATGTTGCGTCTGTACACCGGGTTCGATCGCGTCATGGTCTACACGTTCGACCAGGACTTTAATGGCGAGGTGCTTGCGGAGGATCGCAGGTCCTCGGCGGAGTCCTATCTCGGGCACAGGTTTCCGCACTGGGACATTCCTCCACAGGCGCGCGCCATCATGCTGGATATGCCGCTCAGGGTGATCGGCGATACCCACAACGAGGAAATCGCGATCCTCCAGGTAGACACTCGTGCGCCGCCGCTCGATCTTACGCTCGCCCACAACAGGGGTATTGCACCCAGCCATACCGAGTACCTGCGGAACATGGGCGTTCGCAGTTCACTGACCTTGTCCATCGTGGTTGAGGACCGCCTGTGGGGCTTGATCGCGTTCCATCACGACGACCACCTGCACCTTTCGCCGCGCCAGCGCGTGCTGCTGGAACAGTTCAGTGTGTTCTTCAATACCAAGATGGCGGCGATCACGAACAGGGAGACCCTTGCGCTGATCGATCAGATCGAGGCGGTGAAAGGCGCGATCTACCTCGAGATTGAGGATGACCCGGATCTGGAGCAGGCTTTCGACAAGATCGCGCCCATCCTTCTGGACGCTTTCGAGGCGGTTGGAGTGGCGTCCCTGTCCGGATCGCAGTCCCTGCATGCGGGACAGGTGCCGGAGCAGGCGGTACTGAGCCGCTTGTTGAGCATCGGAAGCAACCGTCCATCCGAGATTGTCGCGATCGAGAATCTGAGCAAGGCCTATCCTGATCTCTTCGAAGGCATGAACGACCTTGCCGGAGCCCTGGTTGCGTCCACCGGGAGGGACAGGGCAATCGCTGTCTTCCGCCCAGAGAGGCGCGAGGAGATCCGTTGGGCTGGTAATCCGGCGCACGAAATCACCGGTTCTGGCGCCACTGCGCGCCTTCATCCCCGTGTCTGGTTTTCCGAGTACCTGGAAGAGACCCGAGGCAACTCCGCGCCATGGAGCGAGCAGGACCGTCAGCTCGCCCGGCAAATCTGGCCCATCATCGATGCCACCGAACGCAGGGCCTTGCTCAACACGATCAATCGTCAGCAGCGCCTCATGATCGAGGAACTGAACCATCGGGTGCGCAACATTCTCGCATTGGTGCGGGCGGTGTCGCAGCAGACTCGCCGCCGATCTGGTTCGTTGAACAGCTATGCTGAGTCGCTCGAGTCTCGGATCCAGGCGCTAGCTGCAGCGCACGATATGGGAGACGCGAAGGGACTGCGGGCGGTTTCGCTTCGTGAGATGATCCTGTCCGAAACTGCGCCTTATTTGGGTGCCGACCCGATGCGTGCCACGATCCAAGGCTCTGACTATGATCTCCCCCCCGAGATCGCGCCAATCTTCGGGCTGATTATCCACGAACTCGTGACCAACGCGGCCAAGTACGGTGCGCTCTCTGTGGAGCGGGGTCGGGTCAAGTTGACGCTTGCAGGCGGGCCTGAGGGTCTGGAACTCGCATGGTGCGAACGCGGAGGGCCAAAAGTCGAAGAGCCGGAGGAGCGCGGCTTCGGGACCGTGTTGATCGAGCAGGCCATCCCGCACGAACTCGGTGGTCGGGCCCAGCTCTTTTTCGATCCAGAGGGCGTGCGCGCCGAGTTGTTTCTGCCTCGCCGAAGTGTTCGAGAGAGCAAACCGCACCGCGTTCCGGAGCCAGCGCCACAACATAAAGCAGCCATTGAGGTGCCACCGAGCCCATTGTCCAGGTGGGGAACGGTTCTGCTGTTGGAGGACGACTTCGTCATTGCCAAGGAGATGGCTGACCAGCTCAGGGATCTTGGCTTTGCGGAAGTGGAAGTGTGCCCTGGTGCTCACGAAGCAATGGAGATCTTGGGACGCGTGATACCCGCGTTGGCCATTCTGGACGTCAACCTCGGCCGCGGCGAGACGAGTCTTTCCGTTGCCGAAACTCTCGCTGACGCCGGTGTCCCGATAGTGTTTGCCACCGGGTATGGCGAGGAGGGCGTCACGGCTGCGCAGTTCCAAGGCACGACGACGCTCACCAAACCGGTCGCGCGAGAAGACCTAACTCGAGCCATCCAGAAAACGCTTGGTCCGATTGGATTATCCGCCGGGGACTGAGAGGCAGCCTGACGCGCCTTTCTCAATTGGAAAGCTACTCTAGATTGAGTGACGTGGCGGTATTTCGTGTCTTTGAGTCAGTTTGTATGCAACTATCCGAGCGAATGTACTGGGCGGTTCCTGGAGTGTGTCGGAGGCCCTGATGTCTGTGGAGGTGGGGATGTCCCAACAGGATGAATTGTTCATTGTCGGGATCGGTGCCTCAGCAGGCGGGCTTGAGGCAATCAGGACACTTCTGAAGAGCTCGCCAAAGGATGCGCCTGCCGCCTATGTGGTGGTCCAGCACATGTCGCCGACGCAGCGCAGCGTACTCGCATCGCTTGTTGCGCGGGAAACCCATCTGGAAACCCAGGAGGTCACCGAAGACGTTAAGCCCTTGCGCAACCATGTTTATGTGGCACCTCCGGGCTGGGATATCCTCTTTGCCGACGGCATGCTCAAGCTGGTCCCGCACAAGAACGATTTGGTGACGCCGAAGCCCTCGGTTGATCGCTTCTTCCGGAGCATCGCCGAGGAACTGCAGGAACGCGCGATCGGGATTGTCCTGTCGGGCACCGGGTCCGATGGGTCCGCAGGCGTAAAGTCGATCCGCGAGGCGGGCGGCATTACTATCGCCCAGGACGACAAGACCGCCAAATACGATGGTATGCCCAACTCCGCGGTGGAGACGGGATGCATCGACCTGATCCTCTCGCCTTTGGATATCGGGCAACGGCTGGAAACGTTGTCCCTGTCCGTGCCGCACCTTGCCACCGCACTGAAGGACAGTGTCGATCAGGCACCCCTGATGGAGATACTTCAGATCGTGTTGGCAAAGACCCGCGTCGACTTTCGCGACTACAAGCCCACGACGATCCTGCGCAGGCTGGAGCGGCGCATGACTGCAGTCGGGATCGACTCGCAAGAGGAGTACGCGGCATACTGCCGTGAGCACGACGAGGAAGTCGAAGAACTCTTCCGCGATTTTCTCATTTCGGTGACCCGGTTCTTCCGCGACCCGGAGCACTTTGACTCTCTTGGTCCGTTCATTGAGGACATGGTCCGCGAGAAGCAGGATCAGCCCCTGCGGATTTGGATCGCCGGTTGCGCGACGGGTGAGGAAGCCTACTCCATCGCCATGATGGTCTGCGAAGCCATGGGGGGACTTGAGAAGGCCAAGCGCCGCGCGCTCAGGATCTTTGCAACCGATATCGATGAGAAAGCGCTGAACATCGCGCGGTCCGGGCGCTATCCGCACGGAGCGCTCAGTGACGTGCCGGAACGGTTCATCAAGCCGTATTTTGAGATCGGCGAAGACAACGTCACGGTCGTCTCAGACCTGCGTCAGATGATTGTGTTCTCCATGCACAACGTCGTGCAGGACCCGCCGTTCGTGAACATGGACCTCGTCTGTTGCCGCAACCTGCTGATCTATTTCAATCAGGTCCTGCAGGACCGGACCCTCTCCAATTTCCACTACGGGCTGAACGACGACGGCAAGGTGTTCCTTGGCACAGCCGAGAGCGCGACCGTCTCTGACGACTTGTTCATTGAGATTGAGATGGGGCGCAAGGTTCTGAAGAAGCGGACCAACAAACAGATCCGGTACGACAAGCGCGCGCGTCGGGTCCGCTATGCGACCCCAAAGGCCGCAGGTGAGAGTGCGGCAGAGACTGCCGAGCAACCGGGCATCGGGGACCGTTCCGTCAACGACCTCGTGGTCGCTATCGCTGCAAGTCTCGGCGAGGCCGCGTTGTTGTTGACCCAGGATCTGCTGATCCTCCACGTGTTTGGGGATGTGACCCCGTTCATCTCCCTCAGGCCCGGGGAGACGCAGTCGGAGCTCGACCATCGGCTGTTGGTTGATCCGCTGGCTGCCGAGGTTCGTGTTCTGGCCACTATGGTCGGCGACGACAACCGTTCGGTCAGAGGGTTCAAGCGCATGATCCCGGCTGCCGGGCCCATGCCCATTCAGCTTGAGATGCTCTTGCTCAAGGACAAGACTCAGCACGGAGATCTCTATCTCGTGGCCTTCAAACAACTCGATGAGCAGCTTGCCGACGCGCCGGATGAGACGAATGCCGATAAAGC
>JBCDID010000090.1:0-10647 GCA_038749355.1 Pseudomonadota bacterium
GGTGTTGCCGGACTTGGGTTTGCTGGCGACCCAGACGTTGTTCTTGGGCGGCAGGGCGGGCCATTCTTCGACGCGCTGTAACTGGGGAAGGTCTCCATATAAAATTAAAGGGGGGGGCGCGAGCCCCCCCGAAAGTCTGTCAACTGATCAGGTGAGATCAGAAGTTCAGCTTGATGCCGGTACCGATGATGAAGCCATCGACATCTTCCGCGGTGCCGTTCTCTTCGTCGAAGTCGACATAGGCACCGTAGGCACCCAGCTTAACACCTTTGGCCAGCGAGTAGGTCGCAGCCAGAAGGTAGCTGTCCAGCGTCTCGTCGTTGGCGCTCTGACCACCGATGACGACAGCAGCGTTGTCGTTGTCGTGGTTTTCACCGTGGATGTAGGTGAACGAGAAGCCCCACGGGCCGGTTTCGTAGCTGATACCAGCGTCGAATACGGTACCGTCAGATGCCGCGGTGCCGTTCTGCTCACCGAACGAACCACCGATGGTCACGCCGGCGAAGCCGAGGTTCAGACCGAAGCCGTACACTTCCGGATCTTCAGCACCTGTAGCGCTGGCCGATGCAATGCCATAACGGCCCGAAACAGCGATGTCGAAATCGCCGAACGAGTTCACGTAGTTGGCAGCGACGTCGAAGTAGTCGCAATTCGCGTTGCCAGCTGCACCGCCGGCATCACAGTTCGCCCGAGCGCTGTTGTCCTCGGATCCGTCGCGTGCGTACGATACACCGACCTGGAAGCCAGCGAAGCGCGGCGTGTAGTAGGTGATACGCTGAAGGTCGTTGTTCTGACCGTTGGCGCCACCGATCGAACCGGCGTTCTCGAGGAAGGTCGAGCCCAGCGTGCCGCGGAACAGGTCGTTGCCGCGGAACGGAACCGCTGCAGTGTGCGAACCCGAGTTGATGCCGTAAAACGACACGTCCGGAGCACCGTAGCTCATCTTGTACCCGGCCGAGTTCTCGGAACCGAGGTTGATCTCACCGAACGAGCCTTTGACGAACAGGTAGGATTCGTCGATCTGGTCGCCGCCGGTGTTGCCTTCGAGTTGGATGTTGGCACCGAACTTCAGGCCGTTGTCCAGAGTGATCGACGGCAGGAAGAAAATTTCAGTGTCAGACTGCACGTCCACGCCGTCGAAGTCAGTGCCAGAAGCGCTGTCCACCGACGAGTAAACGACGTGTTGTTCCATGAAGCCACCGACGCGAACGTCCCAGTCCGCGGCGTAGGCCGGTGCAGCGATGGCGGTTGCCGCAGCAATCGCACTCGTGCCCAGGAGAACTTTTTTCATGATGTCCCTCTTTCATTCACACGTGTGTTTAGTTGGTTTCTAACGGGTTTGCACCCAGTGAACCTATAGCAAGACTGTACCTGCCCTGCGCTGGGACTTGTTAATCAAGGGAGTCTGGTCGTCAATCACAGGTTCCTGAAGCCTTAACATCCTCGGGATGGGCGGTGCAGTTTTGCAACAATTGACCGGCAGAAATCACGTTGCGCCAGTGATTTCACGACATTAGAACACTCTTGGTGTTGAGACCAAGCGAGCTTCCCTGCGCGAGGGTGGCGGTTTTGGCGGGTGGTACAGGAGGCAAGAATGGCGCAAAGGCAGAAGGGAGCACAGTTCGTCACCCTTGGATGCGTGCTGTCGATCGGGATTTTGGCGGCTTGTGGTGGTCCGGCGCAAGAGGACGCAGAAGGGCCTCGCCCCGGTCCGAGCCGGGAGTTCGATCCTGACGAGGAAGGGGTGTTCGGACCAGGTGGCGCATCGCTCACGAACGCGCTGTCCGGCGACTTCCTGGGGAGAGGCACGGAGGAAGGCAACAGCCTGCCGGTCAACAAGTTCCTGTGGCAGGCCTCGCTGGATACGCTCAGCTTCCTGCCGCTGGCCTCGACCGATCCCTTTACCGGTGTGATCGCGACGGACTGGGGTGCCTCGCCCACCGATCCGGGTGAGCGGTTCAAGGTGACTGCTTATATGGTGCGCCCGGCGCTGGCCGCGAGCTCGCTGAAGGTTGCCGTCTATCGCGAGCTTCGCAATGGCGAGGGCGTCTGGGTCCCCGCACCTGTCGATCCTGAGACCTCTCGCAAGCTGGAGGATGCGATCCTCGTGCGTGCGCGGCAGATCCGTATCGCCGAACTAGACGGCAGCTCGACAGGCTAGCGCGGCTTTCCAGCCGATTGAATTGGAACCGCGCTCAGTCTAGGACGAGCGCGGTTTTTCGTTATGTGCGCCCGACGGGCAATGGGCCAGGGCACGAAGGAGACGGCAATGTCGCGATACAATGCGCGCGAGGTGGAGCCGAAATGGCAGGCGGCCTGGGAGGCGGCGGGGAGCTTCAAGGCGGAGCGGGATGAAAGCCGTCCCAAATACTATGTTCTTGAAATGTTCCCATATCCCTCTGGCCGCATCCACATGGGCCACGTCCGCAACTATGCCATGGGGGACGTTGTGGCGCGCTACAAGCGGGCTGCAGGTTTCAACGTGCTGCACCCGATGGGCTGGGACGCGTTCGGGATGCCCGCCGAGAATGCCGCGATGGAGCGCAAGGTGCATCCGGGCGAGTGGACCTATGCGAACATCGACACCATGCGGGCCGATCTGAAGAAGATGGGGCTGTCGCTGGACTGGTCCCGTGAGTTCGCAACCTGTGATCCCGAGTACTACGCGCAGCAGCAGGCGCTGTTCCTGGATATGCTGGAGGCGGGGTTTGTCGCGCGCTCGACGGCCGTGGTGAACTGGGACCCGGTGGATCAGACCGTGCTGGCCAATGAGCAGGTGATTGACGGCAAGGGCTGGCGCTCAGGCGCTCCGGTGGAGCGGCAGGAACGTGTGCAGTGGGTCTTCAAGATCTCGGACATGGCCGATGATCTGCTGGAGGCGATCGGTGGTCTGAAGGCTTGGCCCGACAAGGTCCGCCTGATGCAGTCGAACTGGATCGGCAAGTCGCGTGGCCTGCGCTTCGGGTTCGAGACCATCGTCGCGCCTGCAGATCACACGACTATAGATGTGTACACGACGCGGCCCGACACGCTTATGGGCGCGAGCTTTGTGGGTGTCTCGCCGGATCACCCGCTGGCCAAGGCGCTGGAGAAAGATAATCCCGAGATCGCGGCGTTCTGCGCGGAGTGCCGGACTATGGGGACATCCGAGGCGGATCTGGAGAAGGCCGAGAAGCGCGGCTTTGACACCGGCATCCGCGTGAAGCACCCGCTGGATCCGAACTGGGAGCTGCCGGTCTGGATCGCGAACTTCATCCTGATGGATTATGGCACGGGGGCGATCTTTGCCTGTCCGGCGCATGACCAACGCGACCTGGACTTCTGCCGGAAGTACGATTTGCCGGTGGTGGACACGTTCTTTGCGCTGGATGACGACACACCGGTTGCAGATGACGCCTTCGTGCCGCCGAAGACGGAGAAGGTGCGCTGGGTGAACCACTTTGCCGGGCTGGATGTGGCCACGGGGCAGGAGGCTATCGACGCAACCATTGCCTTTGCCGAGGAGAAGGGCTGGGGCAAGGGCGTGGAGCAGTTCCGGCTGCGCGACTGGGGGATCTCCCGGCAGCGCTACTGGGGGTGCCCGATCCCGATCGTGCATTGCGATACGTGCGGTGTGGTGCCCGTGCCGAAGGAGGACCTGCCGGTGCGTCTGCCGGACGACGTCTCCTTCGACAAGCCGGGCAACCCACTGGATCGGCATGATGCCTGGCGCCAGGTGCCCTGCCCGAAATGCGGGGAGGCGGCGCGGCGCGAGACCGACACCATGGACACGTTCGTGGACTCCTCCTGGTATTTCGCGCGGTTCTGCTCGCCGCGGGCCGAGACCCCGACGGATCTGGACGACATCAATTACTGGATGAACGTGGACCAGTACATCGGTGGTGTGGAGCACGCGATCCTGCACCTCCTGTATTCCCGGTTCTTCTGCCGGGCGATGGCGGGGACCGGGCATCTGCCGGACAGTGCGCGGGAGCCGTTTGATGCGCTGTTCACGCAGGGCATGGTTACGCATGAGACTTATGCGCGCGAGGGACTACCCGAGCCAAAATGTTGGGCTTCACCAGATGAATTAGCCGAAGACCCCAGCAACCCCGGAGGATACCTTCACCGAGAGTCCAGTGACAAGATCGTTGTCGGTTCCTCCGTCAAGATGTCGAAGTCGAAGAAGAACGTCATTGATCCAGAACAGATCATCGACCAGTACGGTGCGGACACGGCGCGCTGGTTCATGCTGTCGGACAGTCCTCCGGAGCGGGACGTGGAGTGGACAACCGGCGGGGTCGAGGGTGCCTGGAAGTTCCTGCAACGGGTCTGGCGGCAGGTGGATGAGGCAGCACTGGGTGCGGGCGGTGAGGCGCCGGAGATGGGTGGCGAAGCTACCGCGCTGCGCCGGATGACGCATGCGGCTATCGCAGGGGTCACGGATGGCGTCGAGGGCTTCCAGTTCAACAAGGCGGTGGCGAAGCTCTATGAGTTGTCGAACGCGTTCGGCAAGGCGAGTGCGCAGGGCCCGGATATGGAATGGGCACGGCGCGAGGCGGCCGAGGTTCTGGCGCGGCTGATGGCGCCCATGGTCCCGCATTTCGCCGAGGAGCTCTGGGCCAAGCTGGGTCACACCACCATGGTGGTCGACGAGCCCTGGCCCAAGGCCGATCCTGCCCTGCTGGTCTCGGACACGATCACGATGCCCGTTCAGGTCAACGGGAAGCGGCGTGCCGAAATCGAGGTGGACAAGGACGCCGCGAAGGATACTGTCGAGGCCATGGCGATGGCCGATCCGGGGGTGCTCAAGTACCTGGAAGGTCGCGCGCCGAAGAAGGTGATCGTGGTGCCTGGGCGGATTGTGAATGTCGTGGTCTAGACGGAGTTTGATCGGATTGGCGGCGCTGCCGCTGGCGGCCTGTTTCCGGCCAATGCTGGCCGAGGACACGGCCGCGGCCGGGCTGCGGGGCAAGGTGGCGCTGCCGGAGATCGACGGGCGGTTCGGCTATTTCCTGGTGCAGAGCCTCGAGGACCGACTGGGCAAACCCGCGGCGCCTGAGTATTCGCTGAAGGTGACCAGCAATGTTACGGAGCGCGGCCTTGCGGTGGCGCAGGACAACTCGGTGACGCGGATCACGCTGACCGCAGTGGCGAAATGGCAGCTGCTGCGGGACGGAAAACCGGTGCTGGTGGATACGGCACGTACGCAATCCGGGTACAATGCGACCAGTTCGCTCTTTGCGACGCGGCAGATTCGGCTGGATATCGAGCGGCGCCTTGCCCGTGATCTGGGCGAACGGATCTCGCGGTTGGTGCTGGCGCGGGCGGACCGGCTGGTCTCGTGAAGCTCGCGGGCCGGCAGGCGCTGGCGTTCTGTGCCCGACCTGATGCGGCTGTTTCGGGCGTTCTTATTCACGGTGCGGATGCGGGCCAGGTGATGGCGGCGCGGCAAGCATTGGTGAAGTCTGTTCTCGGCGATCCCGTCGATGACTTGCGCCTGACCCGGATCGATGCGGCCGAGGCGCGTAAGGATGCGGCGGCCGTGGGCGATGCGCTGCGTGCGCAGGGGTTCTTTCCGGGGCGCCGGGTCGTGCTGGTGGAAGGTGCGAGTGACGGGGCGGCCAAGCCTTTTGGTGCCGCTTTGGAAGGGGCGGATGCCGCGGACGCGTTGCTGGTTGCCACGGCAGATGCGCTGCCTACCCGATCCGCGTTGCGCAAGCTCTTCGAGGGGGCCGGAGGGCTGATGGCTCTGCAGCTCTTTGCGGACGGATGGGACCGTGCCGATATTGGTCCAGCGCTGGCGCAACAGGGTCTCGCATGTGGTATTTCCGAGGATGCAGTCGAGGTTCTGGCGGCGGCCCTGCACGGCATGGATCACGGGAGCGGGCAGCGGTTGCTGGAGCTTGTGGTTCTGTTTGGTATGGACCGAGGCGAGCCGATTTCTGCAACCGAGGTTTCGCGGCTGGTTCCGGCCGGTCTTGGCGCAGACACCGATGATCTGGTGACAGCGATTGCGGGAGGGTCTCCGGAGCGGATCGGGCCGCTGTTGCGCCGGATTGCGGCGGAGGGGTCGGCGCCTGTTGGTGTACTGCTGGCGATGCAGCGGCACTTCCGGCAGTTGTTGCAGGCTGGTTCCGCGCCGGGGGGTCCGTCTGCCGGATTGGCTGCTTTACGGCCCCCGGTCTGGGGTCCGCGGCGGGATCAGATGCAGGGACAGTTACGGCGATGGACGGCGGCTCGGCTGGAGCAGGCCTGCAGGCTGTTACTGGAAGTGGATGCCGGGCTGCGGTCCAGTCAGCTGGCACCGGACTGGGCAGTTCTGGAACGGGTGGCCTTGCGGTTGGCAATTATGGGGCGTGGCTGAAAACTCTCCACCAACAAGACTGTTTCACGTGAAACAATCCAGCGACTAGAAGGTTACTCGGCCAGCTTCCGGCAGATCTCATCCAGGTCGTCGAGCGTCCTATACCGGATCGACAGTTGTCCGCCCTGCCCGTCCGCGCGATGATCGATCGTCACGCGCATCCCGATGGCTGCCGTCAGATCGCCTTCGAGTTGGCGGGTGTCCGGGTCCTTCGTGGATTTCCGGGCAGGCGGTGTCGGCGTGATCTGCCGTTCGACCGGATCTTCCCGGGCAAGCAATTCCACCTGCCGCACGGAGAGGCCTTCGTTGACTGCCCGTTCCGCCAATGACACCGGCGCTTCGGCCTTCATGAGCGCCCGCGCATGGCCGGGGGAAAGGCTGCCCTGGCGAATCATGTCGACGACTTTGTCCGGCAACGTAAGCAGTCGCAGAATGTTGGTCACATGGCTGCGGCTTTTGCCGATGGCGTTCGAGAGCTCTTCCTGAGTGTAGTCGAACGTCTCGATCAATTGCGTGTAGCCCTGCGCCTCTTCGACCGGGTCGAGATCCACGCGCTGGACATTCTCGATGATGGCCAGCTCGAGCGTTGCCTTGTCGTCGAGATCCTGCACGACGGCAGGCAGAGAGTGCACGCCAGCCATCTGCGCCGCACGCCAGCGCCGCTCGCCGGCCACGATCTGGTAACGCTTGGTGTCATCCGGGTCAGGCCTGAGCAGAACCGGGATGATCACCCCGTGCGAGCGGATCGACCCGGCCAGCTCCTCGAGATCTTCCTTCTTGAAGTTCTTCCTCGGCTGGTTCGGATTGGCGCGGATCAGATCGATTGCCACCTCGTTTGTCGCCTGCGGAACAGGCGCGGCCGCACCCGCGGGCAAGGGTGCGTTGGTGTCGCCCAGGAGCGCGGAGAGACCACGCCCGAGTGCCTTGCGATCTGATTTGCGTGCCATCGGGGCTCCTTACGCGGCGGTGGCTTTACGGGTCCGGCCCATGAACTCCTGCGCGAGCTCGCGATAGGCGCGGCTTCCGGCACAGTGCGGATCGTAGATCAGGGCCGGGAGCGCATGACTGGGCGCTTCGGATAGACGCACATTGCGCGGAATCATGGTGTTGTAGACCACATCGCCGAGGTTCTGGCGTACATCTTCGGCCACTTGCGCCGACAGCCGGTTGCGACGATCGAACATTGTCAGGACGATCCCGTCGATCCGAAGACCAGGATTGAGGGTCTGCTGGATCTGCCGCACTGTCGAGAGAAGCTGGGTCAATCCCTCAAGCGCAAAGAACTCGCATTGCAGCGGCACCAGGACCGCGTGTGCCGCCACCATGGCGTTGACGGTCAGGAGGTTAAGCGATGGCGGGCAGTCGATCAGGATGACATCATACTCCGCGGCCAGGACATCGGGCGCGCCCAGCAGGGACGCCAGCCGCCGGGCCCTGTGCTGATCATCCACCAGTTCGACATCGATTCCGGACAGATCGACAGACGCGGGCGCGAGACTCAGGCCGGGGATTTCGGACTCCAGTATAACCGGAGCAAGATCGCTGCTGCCGGACAACGCATCATAGGTCGTGAGATCCCTCTCTTCGGCGGGAACATTCAGACCGGTGGATGCATTTCCCTGCGGATCAAGATCGACCAACAGGCACTTCTGCCCCGCCTGCGCCAGCGCCGTCCCGACATTGATGGCGGTCGTCGTCTTGCCCACCCCACCCTTTTGGTTGGCCACGGCAAGGATACGTACGCTCGGTCGGGTCATGATCTGGCGGAGACCTCGGTCAGTTTAAGCAGGGTGCCGCGCGCATCGGTGCGGCTCGCGATCCGTTCGACCGTTACATGCCAATCAGCCATGGCCTGAGTCAATTCGCTTTCCACCTGCGCGCCCTTGGGAAAGAGGTACACGGTCTCTGGATGAGAGAATGGCGCGGTGTAGGAGAGGAGCTTTGGCAGGTGAGCCAGGGCGCGGGCAGATATGACATCGAACGGCTCCGGCGGCACCGCCTCAATCCGCTTCGAGACGACCTGAACGTCAGTGCCTGTGATCCGGACCGCCTCACGTAGAAAGGCACATTTGCGCACATCCGATTCGATCAGCGTGAAACGGATCGGCAGCCCGGAACCCTTCGCACAGATCGCCGCGATCAGGCCGGGGAAACCGCCACCTGACCCAACATCGAGCCAGGATCGGGCTTCGCTCGGTCGATGGTCAAACACCTGGATACTGTCAGCTATATGCCGGTCTTCAAGCGCATCCAGATCACCGGTGGACACAAGATTGATCCGCTTGTTCCACGCGATCAGGAGGTCCTTGAAAGCCTCAAGCATTTGGAGTGTTTCACGTGAAACATCGCTGGCAGCGCCCTCCCCCGAACTCATCAGGCAGACTTGAGCCCTGACCGGCGCGCATGCACCAGCAACAGGGTCAGCGCCGCCGGGGTCATGCCCTCAATCCGCGCTGCCTGACCCAGGTCTTCCGGGCGCGCATGGGCAAGTTTGACCGCCAACTCAGACGAAAGGCCGGGAAGCCCGACATAATCGAGGTCTGCCGGAAGCGCGATGCTCTCCTCTTGCGCCATGGCTGCAATCTCGCGATCCTGTCGCGCATAGTAAGGTGCATAGCGCGCGTCGTGGGAGAGTTGTTCGATCACCTCAACGGGAAAGGTGGCCAAAGAGTCCATCATCTCCATAACCTGATCGACGCTCAGCTTCTGCGTCCCGAGCAGGACCATCAGGCTTCGGGCGCGACCGTCCTGCGTGACCTGAATGCCCATATCCTCGATCTCAGTCGGTGTGAGCGTGGTCTCGGACAGGATGCTCTGCGCCTTGTCAAACTCCTCCATCCTACGTTCGAAATGGCGGCGCCTTTCCTCCGACACACACCCCAGAGCGAGCGCTTTCGGCGTAAGCCTCCGATCGGCATTGTCCACGCGCAGCCGCAGGCGGAACTCAGCGCGGGAGGTGAACATGCGGTAAGGCTCCGACACGCCATGGGTGGTGAGGTCGTCAATCAGTACGCCGATATAGCTCTCGGAACGTGACAGGGTTAGAGGGGCATCACCCCTTCCCGCCAACACCGCGTTTGCACCCGCGATCAGCCCCTGGGCAGCCGCCTCCTCATAGCCGGTCGTGCCGTTGATCTGACCCGCGAGATAGAGCCCTGGAAGATCCGGCAACTCCAGCGTTTGGTTCAGCGCGCGGGGGTCCACATAGTCGTATTCGACCGCATAGCCCGGCTGCACGATCTCCGCCTGTTCAAGCCCTGCGATGCTGCGTATATAGTCGTGCTGGACTTCCTCCGGCAGCGATGTGGACAGGCCGTTGGGGTAGACGAGATCGGAGGTCAGCCCCTCGGGCTCGAGAAACACCTGGTGGGATTCCTTGTCCGCAAACCGCGTGACCTTGTCCTCCAGCGACGGGCAGTAGCGCGGGCCGACCCCTTCGATCTGACCCGCATACATGGCCGACCTATGAAGGTTCGATTGCACGATCTCATGGGTCCGCGGGTTTGTATGCGTGATATGACACGGCACCTGGCGAATGGCGGGTGTCGTGTTCATCGACGACAGCATCGCGGGTATGTCGTCTCCCGGTTGCGGCTCCAGTCTGGAACAGTCAATACTCCGGGTACGGAGCCGTGGCGGCGTCCCTGTTTTCAGCCTGCCAAGGGGTAGACCCAGGTCACCGATCTGATCTGCCAGCCGTGTCGCCGGACGCTCACCGAACCTACCGCCCTCGATCACCCGGTCACCGATAAACAGCTTGCCACGCAGGAAAGTGCCCGTCGTAAGCACACAACTTTCTGCATCGATTATCTGCCCGTCGCCAAGGATAACGCCCGCGATACGCCCGCCGTCCACATGCAGGTCCACAACCTCACCCGCGATGACATCCAGGCGGTTCGTCGCGTTGACCTCACTTTGCACGAAGGCGCGAAACACATCCCGATCACACTGTGCCCGGGGTCCACGTACCGCCGGCCCCTTCCGACGGTTCAGCAGCCGGAATTGGATCCCCGATGCATCCGCCCCTCGTCCGATCAGCCCGTCAAAGGCATCCACCTCCGCGACCAGGTGCCCCTTCCCCAATCCGCCCATGGCCGGGTTGCAGGACATCTCGCCGATCTTCGCCGCATCCAATGTGACCAGTGCGACACGGGCACCCAAGCGGGCAGCGACCAGCGCAGCCTCGACCCCCGCATGGCCTCCGCCCACCACAACAACATTCCAGTAACTAGATTGTTTCACGTGAAACAGTCCTCTTAGTGGAGAGTTTACTTGCCCAGGCACAACTCGCCAAACACGAC